>CAIYFY010000342.1 GCA_903925535.1 uncultured Bacteroidota bacterium
AATAGTGGCATTGTCACCGATGGTCACATGGGGGCCGATGATACTGTTGCTGATCGTGCAGTTTTGTCCGACAGCCACAGGCTGTATGAATATGGTGTTCTGAAAAACGGGAAGTTGTCCGCCACCCGATGGTTGCCGGAATCGCTGATCGAGGAGTACGGCGTTGGTTTCAAGCAATACATCTTTTCTGCCGCAGTCGAACCAGTTATTTACCGGTATAGCTTTGAATTCGATTCCCTGATCTATCATAAACTGCAGGGCGTCGGTGAGCTGATATTCACCCACCGTCCGGATATCATTTTTTATCAGATAGTCAATCGAGTCGAGCAAATCCTTTACTTCCTTTATTTTATACAGGCCTACGATAGCCATATTGGACTTGGGGATACGGGGTTTTTCCACCACCCGCTGAATCATCCCGTCATCTCCGTATTCGGCGACTCCGAACTCCCGCGGGTCGGTCACTTTTTTTACGCCGATGCAGGAGTGTTCGCAGGCAAGCATCTGTTCGAGGTCAACTTCAAAAATCGTATCGCCGAATGCCACAAATATTTCATCCTCGTCCCTGATCAGTTCCCGTGCGGTTGCAATAGCATGCGCAGACCCCTCACGGGTTTCCTGGCAAACGAAGGAGGCGTTCAGGTCAGGATAGGTCTCCTCTATAAAGCCCTTGATTTTATCGCCGAGATAACCGATAACAAAAACGAAGTTGGTAAGTCCGGCTGATCTCAGTTTATCTATGATGAAGCAAATAATAGGCTTGCCGGCTACGGGCACCAGCGGTTTGGGTTGCGTGTAGGTATGCGGCCGCAGACGCATACCCGCGCCTGCGACGGGGATGACTACTTTCATTCGTGCTGCAAAGTAACGGCAAAAAAAGCAGAAGCCGCCTGTAAAAACAGGCGGCTTCCTGCGTAGCTGTTACAGATACGCGACTTTAAAACTCAAAGGTTAGTTAAGTATCACTTTTTGCGTCACAGCTCCCTCTTTGAACTGTACTCTTGCGAAATATACGCCTGGTGCGAGGTTGTTCCTGCGCACTTCGAAGCGGCTGCTGTTCATGTCCTGGTAAGTGGCGCAAACGCGACCTGCGATGTCAACCAGTTCGATGCGAGTCATTTCGTAACGGGCATCTGTTTTCAGAACGAAGTAGTCGGAAGCCGGATTGGGAGCGAGCGACAGACCTACCTGGCTGGAGGACAGTTCTTTTGTACCTACCAGTTGGCAGTCGGCCGAAAGACCCAGTGCTGCGCAGGCGCGTGGAGCGAAGTAGCGCATAACTGTATCAATATAGGAATCGTGGGTAGCTGCCAGCGTTTCGCAACCCGGGTCAGTTGTCAGGTTGTACGGGTTGGAGCTGGCAGAGAATGCCCATGGGCTGGAATCGCTGCCAAGGAATGGGTAGAAGCCTTCCAGGTTACCATTCAGTGTGCGGGCCTTCTGTGAGAGCAGATCGTCGAAGTTGGCACTGTAGAACGGGCTTTGCACACCTGCTGCCGTGAACATGGGTTGAGCGCCGCAGCTGCCGGAAACTTCCACAACCGGGAGGTTCAGCGGTGGCGGAACGAGTACCACACCGATATTGCACGGAGCAAACGGATCGCTTGGATTGTGGAAAGAGATAAACGGCAGGTCGCCTGAATCAATCCAGCTGGAATCGCCCAGTGCTCCACCCAGATTCACACCCAGTGCGAAATCAGAGCTGTATCCAACATGGTTCGGATAGCAAAGTGTGTCGCCGGCCGGGTAAGGCAGACCCGGAATACCGGGGTTGCGACCCACTTTGGTGCCATTGATGTCGCCGCTAAGCAGTTCGATAACCATCGGGCCCTGTGGAGTCAGGAACTTGGGGATATAGGTGTCGGTAATAGTGTCAAGCGTGGCGGATGCCAGCGAGATATAACCACCGGTACCAATACCCCACATGGTGATCTTGTCGGTGTTAATTTTGAATGGGTTGCCCGACTCTGCTACCGATTTGCGGAAGAAGCGTACGCAGGTACGGGAATCCTGTACACCGCGGTAGGCAGCATTGATGAGGGTGTAAACGCGCTCTGTCTGTGTGCCGGCGATCGGGTTCCAGCCCAGGCGGTAGTCGGCGCAGGCAACAACGTAACCCATTCTGGCGAGGCGCTTGGCCATTTCCACATCGGAGGCATCTTTTCTGGTACCTGTGCAGCCGCCATTAACCAATGGGGGCAGGAAGTTGCCGGAGTGCAGCATGATTACCAGCGGACGAGCTGTTTCTGTATCGCCTTCCGGCTCGTAGATATCGCAGCGGAGCGCTTCCGGGATGGCCTGGCCCAGGCCGTTCGGGGGAGGAGACAGATAGAGTACTGTGGCATTCACGCCATAAGTAACTGACTCCGTCACCTTAACGCTGGAGAACACCTCGTCGAAATAGCGGCGCTGTGCACTGGCCGAAATAACGAATGCGAGGCAAAAAAACAGGAGTAGTTTGAATTGCTTCATGATAAAAGTGGTTGGTTTATAAATCAATTGCAAGAAAGGAGAATCATTTTTTTGAAAAATCGTACAGAATTGTGGCATAAGCCATGGTTCCGATTCGCGGTCCGCCGTATGTCTGCGACACCTGATTATTCAGAATATTCGATGCTCCGATT
>CAIYFY010000343.1 GCA_903925535.1 uncultured Bacteroidota bacterium
AATCTGTTTTCACAAAATATGAGTGCAATCCGTGACATTATTGCCCGCGAAATCCTTGATTCACGCGGTAACCCCACAGTAGAAGCTGAAGTCTGGACGGAAACCGGTTTTGTCGGCCGTGCTGCTGTTCCCAGCGGCGCCAGTACAGGCGCACACGAGGCAGTTGAGCTTCGCGACGAGGAAGACCGTTATCTCGGCAAAGGGGTTCAGAAAGCAGTTAAAAACATAGAGCAGGTAATCCGCGGCGAACTGATTGGCCAGGAGGTTACCGACCAGATTCGCATTGACAAACTGATGCTCGATGCCGATGGTACGCGCAACAAGGCCAAGCTGGGTGCCAACGCCATCCTTGCCGTAAGCCTTGCCGTTGCCCGCGCCGCTGCCGAAGAGCTCGGTCAGCCGCTCTACCGCTACCTCGGCGGCGTAAATGCCCACGTTCTGCCTGTACCAATGATGAATATCCTGAACGGCGGCGCTCACGCTGATAATGGTATTGATTTTCAGGAATTTATGATCATGCCGGTAGGTGCCGAGTCTTTCCGCGAGGGTCTGCGCATGGGTGTGGAGGTTTTCCACCACCTTAAAAAAGTACTGAAGAGCAAGGGTTATGCCACGAACGTCGGCGATGAAGGCGGTTTTGCTCCGGGTATCAAAAATAACGAAGAGGCCATTCAGATGGTGATGACAGCCATCGAAGCAGCCGGCTACCGTCCGCTCGACGACATTGTTATTGCCCTCGACGCCGCTTCCACCGAGTTTTTTGATGCTGAAAAAGGCGAGTACGTATTCAAGAAATCCAGCGGCGATCGCTACTCATCCAAAGATATGGTCAGCTTCTGGAAAGACTGGTGCAATCGTTACCCGATTTTCTCCATCGAAGACGGTTTCTCCGAGGACGACTGGGACGGCTGGAAGCTGGTCACCGAAACGCTCGGTCACCGTATTCAGCTCGTAGGCGATGATCTCTTTGTTACCAATGTAGATCGCCTGCAGCACGGTATTGACAATAAAGTGGCCAATTCCATCCTGATCAAGGTAAATCAGATTGGTTCACTCACAGAAACAATCAATTCCGTGAATCTGGCTACCCGCCATGCCTACACGTCTGTTATCAGTCACCGCTCCGGTGAAACGGAAGATACCACCATTGCCGATCTGGCTGTTGCACTGAACACCGGACAAATCAAGACCGGTTCTGCCAGTCGCTCCGACCGGATAGCAAAATACAATCAGTTGCTCCGAATTGAGGAGGAGCTGGGCGATGCGGCCACTTATCTCGGCCGTTCTATTTTCGGGCACTGATAACGGATTGTTCCGGTCATGTACCCGATAGGTATATTCGACTCCGGCTACGGAGGTCTTACTGTGTTCCGGGAGATTCGCAAGCGTCTCCCGGAATACGATTATATATACCTGGGCGATAATGGCAGGGCACCCTATGGCACCCGCGACTTCGACACCATCTACGAATATACCCTCGAATCGGTGAAATATCTGTTCGGAACGGGTTGCCGTCTGGTCATTCTCGCCTGCAATACGGCTTCAGCCAAGGCACTGCGCAGCATACAGCAAAAAGATCTCCCGGATATTGATCCTGCCAGAAGGGTTCTCGGCGTCATAAGGCCCACTGCCGAGATGGTTGGCAACTTCACCCGTACTGATCATGTAGGAGTGCTGGCAACAACGGGCACCGTCAACTCCGGCTCCTATGTGCTGGAGATTGCCCATTTTTACCCCGACATAAAAGTATTTCAGCAGGCATGCCCGATGTGGGTTCCTTTGGTAGAAAACAACGAACATGAGGGACCCGGAGCCGATTACTTTGTGAAAAAGTATCTGGATGCGCTGCTGGCGCAATCTGCAGACATTGACACCATTTTGCTGGGCTGTACCCACTACCCCTTGCTGACCGGAAAAATCAGGCAGTACCTTCCTGCGGGAGTGGAAGTGATTTCACAGGGAGAAATAGTGGCAGAGAAGCTGCAAAACTACCTGTTCAGGCATCCGGAGATGGAGAAGCAATGCAGAAAGGGTGGTCAGACAATCTACCTGACTACCGGATCGGCTGCCGACTTCGATGCCATGGCAGGCATATTCATGGGAGAGCCGGTGCACTCCCGGCATGCAAGACTGCAATTGCCGGAAGTGCACTGATTGCTCTGTCATATCAGGAGATGTGCGCCTCGTACTGTTTGGCGTCCATCAGGTTGTTGAGTTCAGCAAGATCTGCGATTTCCACCTTGACCAGCCAGCCATCGCCATAGGCATCGCTGTTTACGAGTGACGGGTCGCCGGAGTCGCTCACTTTATCATTGAATTCCAGCACTTTGGCTTTCACGGGCATAAACAGGTCGGAGGTGGTTTTTACAGCCTCTACTGTGCCGAAAACTTCGCCGGCGCCGATCGTTTCACCGACAGTTTCCACTTCGATGTAAACCAGCTCACCCAGCTCGCCCTGAGCATAGTCCGTGATGCCGACATAGGCGATATTTCCGCTTTCGATGCGGATCCACTCGTGATCTTCAGAGTACTTGCAGTTCGCAGGAACGTTCATTTTGATAGAATTATGTGTTAGGAGATGGAATTTCTCTTGAGAGGCCGGAAAGAGCCCTGCCTGCGTGCAAATGTAGAAAAAACAGAGGAACATCACCCAACATTCCGGAAAACCTTCTTTCATTTGTCCCGCAATTCATCTTTTTCAACATCCTTCAGCTATGAAATACACACCGATCAGTCCGGAAATGTATCAATATAACCGCCAGCGCTTTGCTGCACAGATGCAGCCAGGCACCGTGGCCATTTTCAATTCCAACGATATGATGCCCCGTACGGGCGATCAGTATCATATTTTCCGCCAGAATGCCGGCCTGCTGTACCTGACAGGCATAGATCAGGAGGAAACCATGCTGCTGCTTTTCCCCGGATGCCCGCGCGAGGGTCACGAGGAGGTACTCATCATCCGGCGCACCAATGAACACCTGGCGGTGTGGGAAGGACACAAATATACCAAGGAAGAGGCCCGCGAGGCCTCGGGTATCAAAAAAGTTTACTTCGCCGACGAGGCAGAGGCTGTTATCAACGAACTGATACTCATTTCAGAGGGAATTTACCTGAATCTGAATGAAAATGACCGCTTCCTCTCACCGGTGGAATACCGGGACCTGCGTTACGCCCGCAGCATCCGCGATCGCTATCCTGCGCACACCATTCACCGCGCACAACCCATTCTGAAGCGCCTGCAGACGGTGAAGAGCCGCTGGGAAGTGGAAGCCACTCAGGAAGCTATTGATATCACGGAAAAGGCATTCAGGCGCGTACTCGGATTTGTAATGCCGGGCGTCTGGGAATATGAAGTGGAGGCAGAAATTACTCACGAATTCCTGCGCAACCGCGCTACCGGACACGGTTATACCCCCATCATTGGCTCGGGAAAGAACGCCTGTGTGCTTCACTACATTGAAAACAAAAACCAGTGTCTCGACGGTGATGTGCTGCTCATGGACTTCGGCGCCGAATATGCCAACTACAATGCTGATCTGACGCGTTCCATCCCGGTGAGCGGCCGTTTTACGAAAAGGCAGAAGGATGTTTACAACGCCGTGCTGCGTGTGATGAATGAGGCGAAGAAAATGCTGGTTCCCGGCACCTCTTTTGTTGAATATCACAAGGAGGTGGGCAAAATCATGGAAAGCGAGCTGCTTGGCCTGGGCCTGATCAGCAAGGATGATATCAGCAAGCAGGACAAGGACTGGCCTGCCTACAAGAAATACTTTATGCACGGAACGAGCCACCACCTCGGACTTGATGTGCACGATATCATGTTCAGGTATCACACCTTTGAGGCTGGCAACCTGTTCACTGTCGAACCCGGCATTTACATTCCTGAGGAAAACCTGGGTATCCGTCTGGAAAACGACGTCCTCATCACTGTGGATGGCAACGACGACCTGTTCAAAAACATCCCCATCGAAGCGGATGAAATTGAGGAGCTGATGAATCGCTAGGTTGCAGCTATTTTGTGTATCCGCACTACGGCCAGCAGTGCCAGACTGAGCACAAAAAATACGGCCAGTGCCATCACACTGTTGCGCATACCGCCCGTGAGCTGTTCCACGATGCCGAACGTGAATGTTCCGGCAACAGTGGACACCTTGTCCATCACGTCGTAAAAACTGAAGTAGGAAGCCGTGTCAGGGGTATTCTCGGGCAGCAGTTTGGCGTAGGTACTCCTCGAAAGCGACTGAATACCGCCCATGACAAGTCCCACGGCACCGGCAAGCAGGTAAAAATCCATGCCGGTTTGTACGAAATAGCCCACAAAGCAGATGATTGTCCATACAATGAGCATAATCATCAGAGAAAACTTGTTACCCTTTCGCCCGGATACGCGTGCGAAGAGGGTTGCACCTCCTATGGCCACGATCTGCAGAATCAGTACGAGGAAAATCAGTCCGGAGGATGAAAAATGCAGCTCCTTTTCTGCGAAGGTGGATGCCAGGAACAGGACGGCCTGTACCCCCGCATTAAAGCAGAAAAAGGCACCGAGAAAAGTGAGCGCATTTCTGTCAGCCCTCAGGTTGTTCCAGGCCTTTCGGAGCTCCCGGTATCCCTTCGTCAGCAGGTGGTCCGTTTTGCCGAGCGGGTAGTCTTCCGGCAGTCTTTTGAGCGGAATCCGGGAGAATCCCAGCCACCACAATCCGACCATAATAAATGCCGAGGGAATAGCCTCCAGGGCATCGCTGAAGCCAAACCACTGGTAATTCATGATAACAACCAGATTGACAATCAGCAGGATAACACTGCCGATAAAGCCATAGCTGAAACCCTGTGCACTTACCTCGTCGTATCTGTCTTCTGTGACAATGAGCGGCAGGAAGGCGTTATAGAATACGATTCCTCCGGCAAAACCGATGGTAGCCAGGATGAAACCCAGTACACCTACCCAGAGGTTATCCATGCCCCTAAAAAATACCAGAGACATACAGGCCAGTGCACCAAGCAGCGTGAAAAAGCGGAGGAACTCCTTTTTCCTGCCTCCATAGTCGGCGATGCCCGACAAAAGGGGAGAAACCGCTGCTATTATCAGGTATGCCAGGGCAATACTCCAGGCGTACAAAGTACTGTCGGACATGCGGATGCCGAAAATATCGAGGGAGTCATCGGCCAGCGTGAGGAAATAGCCGGGAAAAATAGCCACGGTGATAACCAGGGCATAGGCAGAATTGGCCCAGTCAAAAAAGGCCCATCCACGTACGACGTACGGGTTGTTTTTTTCGTTTGTCATGAA
>CAIYFY010000344.1 GCA_903925535.1 uncultured Bacteroidota bacterium
GTTTTTCGGGTATTTATTGGCAAAACATTAAAGTTACAAAAAAGTATCCGTCTGTTTTCGTGTTTTTCGTCTGAAAAACACGAATTAATCAGGATTTTTCCCTATATTTGAATACTATTCTTTTACAAGTTCAAAAAGCCAATGGATACCCAACAACACCAGATAGCCCTGTGTCAGTTGCCACAGGTGGGGGCAGTAACCGCCCGAACGCTCGTCAGCTACTGCGGCAGTGCACGCGCTGTCTTCAGTACTCCTGCAAGAACCTTGCTGAAGATACCGGGCATAGGCAGTGTTATAACCAGCAGTATCCGCAAAAACGCCGATCATGTGCTCCGTGTTGCCGAAAAAGAGCTGGCATTTATTGAAAAAAACAATATAAATACAGTTTTCTATACCGATACCCTCTTTCCTTCCAGATTACTTCAGAGTTATGACAGTCCGGCTTTGATTTTTTTCAAGGGAAGCGATCCGGAACTTTTGAAAAGAGACAGAATTGTTTCGATGGTAGGCACAAGGCAACCAACAGAACATGGCAGGGCCAACTGCGAGGCGATGATTGAGGGTCTTGCCCGGGCGGGTGTCTTGATAGTAAGCGGATTAGCCTACGGCATAGATATTACCGCTCACAGAAAATCCTGTCAGATGAATATTCCCAATATCGGTGTACTCGGTCACGGGCTCGGCAGTATTTATCCGGTACAGCACAAGCCGGTTGCCCAGAGAATGACAGAGCATGGCGGACTTGTCAGCGAATTCATACACGATGTAAAACCGGACCGTGAGAATTTCCCGATGAGGAACAGGATCATTGCAGGTATATGTGATGCCCTGATTGTTGTGGAAACGGCTGCATCGGGTGGCTCCATGATTACTGCCAGTATGGCCAACCGGCTGTCGTGCGAGGTATTCGCAATTCCCGGCAGACCACAGGATCCCAAAAGTGCAGGGTGCAACTATCTCATCCGGACACACCAGGCCTATCTTGTTGAAACTGCTGAAGATGTGATAAATCTGATGGGGTGGGACGAAAGTCCGGTAAACAGATCTCAACAATTACAACTGATGCTGGATCTTGATACATCTGAAAAGGAGCTTGTCAGCATTGTAAAAAACAATCCTGAAATAAGTATTGATCAGCTGACACTGCTGAGCAGACTTTCACCAGGGGAACTTGCCACAAAGATACTGTCGCTTGAATTTCGGGGAATTTTAAAAACACTGCCGGGGAAGCGATATGTGGCAATGAATTAATACACTGTTCCGATTACATCTTTACTTTAGCGCCATGAAAATATCTGTTCCTGTTTTGCTGCTTCTCATGCCGTTTTCCGGCATCCGGATGGAAACGCCCTCCGTCAGTCCGAGACCAAAAAATATCATCCTGCTGATTGGCGACGGGATGGGATTGTCTCAGGTGAGTGCCGGATACTATTACAATGGTCAGCAGTTGAATCTCACTTCTTTTCCGATCACTGGTCTGGTGACTACCCACTCGCAAAGTCATTTGATTACGGATTCGGCTGCCGGCGGTACTGCCATTGCCTGTGGTTGCAAAACCTCCAACGGAACCGTAGGTATGGATGCCAGGAAGAAGAACTGTACATCCGTTCTCGAACTGGCGGAGAACAAAGGATTGGCGACCGGGATCATAGCATCGGCCA
>CAIYFY010000345.1 GCA_903925535.1 uncultured Bacteroidota bacterium
CAGGCTCAGACTGTCGGCAGGCGACAGGTGCCGGAGTGCAGGATAATCCTCCCAGGTATCTTCATCGCGGGAGTTGTTGAAAAACGCCATAAACCGGTAGTAATCCGGCATATAAAACGGATCATACGGATGGCCGTGGCACTGAACACAGGCAAAAGTGGTACCCATCGTGGCCGTCCAGGTCGTATTGACGCGGTCAATTACTGCCGCTACCCTGAATTCCTCGTTGTTGGTACCGCCCTCGTCGTTGGTCATGGTGTTGCGATGAAAAGCGGATGCAATATACTGATTATCAGTTGGATCGGGAAGCAGATCGCCGGCCAGTTGCTCTGTCAGAAACTGGTCGTAGGGCATATCCTGATTGAGTGCCCTGATTACCCAGTCGCGGTAACGCCACACCTGCCGGCGGGCATCGCGTTCATAGCCTTTGGTATCGGCGTAGCGGGCCAGGTCTAGCCAGGGTGCTGCCCAGCGCTCGCCGTAGTGCGGGGAAGCGAGCAGGGTATCAACCAGCCTTTCATAGGCACCAGCGGAGGTATCGCTCAAAAAAACTGTTTCCAGATCCGGGGAGAGGGGCAGTCCGGTGAGATCCATACTGGCGCGCTGGCCGAGCGTGCGTTTGTCGGCTTCCGGGGCGGGCGACAGGTTTTCCTGTTGCAGGCGGTGGAGAACAAACCGGTCGAGGTCGCGTTTGGGCCAGTCCGTATCGGGTAATTTGCGCCAGAACTCGTACCAAGCAGCCTCCGTTTTCGGGACAGCAGGAGCTTCTACCGGTTTGAATGCCCAGTGCAAATCCCAGTGCGCTCCCTCGCGTATCCAGCGTCGGAGCAGGGCAGTTTCCGCAGCCGACAGCGGGTCTTTCAGGTAGGGCATTCTCATTTCCGGGTCGTGGTGTTCAATGCGCCTGATCAGTTCACTTGCTTCCGGATTGCCGGGAACGATAGCGCGCTTTCCCGATTGGGCAGGGCGCAGGGCTTCCTCCCGGCTGATAAAGCTCAGATTGCCCTGTTGTTTGACACCGCCGTGGCAAGGCAGACAACTTTTATTCAGAATCGGCCGGATCTGAGCATTGAAATCTACCCGTTCAATACGCCAGAAGGGCAGTGAAACAGCGAAAGCGGCGGCCAGAAGCAGCCATACGGGCAGTTTTTTTGATAAAACTTTCATTTCAGGGGCAAAAATGTAACTTAAAAGCGGATACTGCGAAAAATTATTCGCAAAAAATCTAATTTGGATTCATGCAGGAAAAAATCCTGATTGTTCTAATTTTGGAATGGCAGTCGAGCGAGCAATTCAGAATTTTATTTTATTTTAAGGTTTAAATTTAATGTTTTTCAAAATATAAATACGAATAACTTGATTTGAATGGGTAATTGGCTTTAATTTTGCAGGCAGAAAACCGCAAACTGTCACAATTTAAATTTGAGAGCAAGACCTATGGCAACTAAAAAAACAAGCGCCAGGACCGCTGCTGCAGAAACCGGTATCAAGCCGGAAGCTGTTGAAACAGCAGTTACTCCAAAAACAACCAGGAAAGCCAGTGCTGTACCTGCAGCTGAAAAAACTGAAGTGAAGGCTGTATCCAAAGTGAAGGTCACTTTTGAGTTGCCCGTGGAGGCCGTTGAAAACGCGGAAACCGTGGCTGTACTGGGTGATTTCAACAACTGGCAGGAAGGTGCGCCGCTGAAAAAGCAGAAGGACGGTTCTTTCAAAGCTACACTGGAGCTGGAGAAGGGTCGCACTTACGAGTATCGCTTTCTCATCAACGGTGAGAAGTGGGAAAATGCCTGGAATGCCGAGAGCTACAAGCCTACTCCGTTTGGCACATACAATTCAGTCGTTACTGCCTGATCAGGTTATACCCTCCACCCGGTTTTTGCGCCAGGTCCATATTTTGCCGTCTTCAAGGTCTGTTTCCTCGCCTGTGAAGGTGAAATCAAGCCGTTTAAGCAGCCGGGTGGAGGCATTTTCCTCTGCCAGCGTGGTAGCGGTCACCGTTTTCACGCTGTCGAAGCTGAACGCATATTCCAGCATTCCCTGCGCTGCCTCTGTAGCCAGCCCCCGGCCTCTGTAGGCCGATGCGATTTCATACCCCAGCTCTACCATGCCTTCGAGGTCGGGTTCTCCCTTGAACCCGCAGGCCCCAATCAGTTTCTTGTCGGCGCGGTGAATAATCATGTAGTTCCACCAGTTGATATCTGCGGGGTACTCGCGCAAAAAATCTCTCATCCACACTATAGCGTCCGGGAAACTGGTCCAGTCAGGCTCAATTTTCACTCCACCGAGCAGTGCCGACAATTCGGGCAGATTGTTGCTGGCAGCGGCTTCGAGTCGCGGTAAATTGGCAGGAACAAGCAGCAGGCGAGGTGTTTTAATCATAATACCCGCAAATGACGAAAGAAAACCTGAACTTTGCCCCTGTTATGCGTCAAATTATCACCAATTCCATTTCGGCTTCTATCGCAGTGAAGGAGCAGATCCTGACCAGCGATGTATTGCTGGATGCGATTGAAGCTGCGGCTGCTGCGTTTATTACCGCATTTCGCGCGGGTGGCAAGGTGCTTTTTTGCGGCAACGGTGGCAGTGCAGCCGATGCACAGCATCTTGCCGCGGAGCTGTCAGGTCGTTTTTATCTCAATCGCCCGGCACTGTTTGCCGAAGCACTGCATGTGAATACCTCCTACCTGACCGCGGTGGGTAATGATTACGGATTCGACGTCGTGTACGCGCGGATGATTGAGGCCGCCGGCAAACCCGGCGACGTGCTGGTGGCGATCAGCACGTCCGGTAACTCTCCCAATATCCTGCAGGCGATTGAACAGGCCCGTAAAAGTGGCATGACTGTTATCGGTATGACCGGAGAACAGGGCGGAAAGATGCGCAATGCGTGTGATGTCCTGATCAATGTGCCGAGCCCGGATACGCCGCGTATTCAGGAAGCACATATACTTGTAGGGCATATTGTGTGTCAGATAACGGAGGCTGTGTTGTTTGGGGGGGATTGACTTTGTTAAAAGCCTTTACTGATGTTGCTTTGATGTTATATTCAGGGAGGGGGCGGGGAGACGCGATGAATCGCGTCTTTACGGCCCTTCACGGCCTTTTACGGCCTTTTACGGACTTTTACGGACTTTTACGGTCTTGCGCTGTTGAGGGTTACGGCGCCCATGAGTCTGTCGTATCGGGAGCCGAAGGGGTGGTAATAGACCAGCAGGGTGTACAGGTTGCCGGTTTCGTACCAGTTTCCTTCCAGTCCGTCGGGGTCGAGTGCGCCCGTGCGGTGATCCAGAACTACGTACTGATAATTGTAGTATCCCTGTTTGAGTATGGCTTCACAGTAATAGGCACGCGCCTCATGGCTGTATTCCATCTTGAATTCGGGTTTCAGTTGCCAGTCGGTGAGTTCACCGAATACATACACGTCGGCTTCATCTATGGGCATGTTTTGCGCAATGGAAAACAGCACGCTGGCGTAATCACACTGTAGCAGCGTCTGATTGGCATTGTTGTTTTCTATGATAAACCGGCCGTTGGCGTCCGGCCTGAAGTCAATGGGCCGTGCAAATCTGGTTTCATCGGTGCGGAGCGTAACGTCAATATAGTCGCCCCGGTCGCTGATAGTCTTTACGTGATCTCCCCGGAAATCGAAGGTGCGGATATCAAAAAATCGGAATTCCTTGCCGGCCGGGAATATTACCACATCCTGATAATCGAAGGAGATGCCGTCGGCGCGCTCGATATAGGGTTTGAGCGGACCAATGGCGTTGTCCCAGCGGCCATTCTGAAGAACGATGGCGCTTACATCATTTTGCGCGTTGGAAATACGAGCGTTTTTGGTCACTACCTTGAAGTCAATTTCATGGTGCGTATTGCTTTTTTCAACCATGACTGTCCTCGTCAGGCTTGCATCAATGCGCCACTGGGGTTCCACCACCATGAAACGCCGTTCCAGCACCACCCTGTCATCTTCCTTGTCTGTAATCCGGAGAATATAATTGCCCGATTTGCTCCACCTGACGTTCTGGTTGGGAAGCCGCAACGTGTAGTGCGTGTATTGCGTGATGGTGTTGAAAGAAGGTTCTATGTTGGTTATCCTGTCTTCGGTGAATCCGTCAATATATTCCAGTTGGTCCAGCTCGGAGAACGACCAGTCGCGGTTGCAGTGCAGAATCGTGTATGCGTAATCCCGGAGTTCGTCGCCCAGGTGATCGAATTCCAGATTCAGTACACCGCCGGGCGCCTTGATATCTACTATAGGCATGGACAGGGGAGCGCCCATGACGGAAAGTTTGACACTGCGCACCTGATCGTCGAGTATAAGATCGGTATTTTGTGCTACCACAATACATGCAGAGAACAGAAACAGCAGGATTGTAGATACTGATATCCGATTCATTCGATGACAGATTTGAGTGTTTGTTAATTCCTGAAAATAACCAATTTGATATTAATTAGTTGATTGTCAGTCCGATGCTGCGTAGTCCCGATCTGGTTATTACCTGAACAACCATCAAGCCCGGAACTGTACCGGGCAGGAGATGGGAAATCCGGTCTTCACCCGATCCATTGCCAATCAGACGGCCGTCGGCGCTGAATATCCGGTATTGAAATGCTCCCGGATGCTCCAGGTTAATATAATCTCCATTCTGCCAGACGACTGCCGGAGTCAGTGATGCCGGTTCTGCGGTCGGGGTGGCTGAGCAACCGTAAGCAGCGAGTTGCTGCAGAACAGATGCCCGCCTGGCTGTGATAAATGGTTTCAGACCTGCAATGCCGCTCAGACCGGGTCCGCCGCCACCAGGCAGATCCTGGTTGATATTTTGTTCGAACTGGGCACTGGAATAAAACTTGAAGGGGTCGTCATAGACGGCTGTTCTGACGAGATCGGCGAGTGAGTCTATACGACTGTTCAGTTTCTGGTTTGAGAAATCCTGCACCAGATCGCAGTAAACTGCTGCATAGGCCGCCCGGAGCATAGGATCCTGCCAAAACCTGTTCAAAATGGGTCGCTGTTGTGCCGGCATGGGAATGTGGCCAACAGGCAGCACCTTCAGACTGGCTAGCGGGATACCCATTTGAAAGTTGCCGAAAGCCTCGTTTACATCCCAGGTAATCCATTCAAAACGATCAGTATCGGTGTTGTGGTACAGGAAATAGTTGTGTCCCGAGCCCACGTAACTGTCGAGGTTCACAAAAAGATTGTGAGCGGCCCAGTATTTATACCAGCTTTGAAAATTCATAAAGCCGGACAGTACCGTTTCGAGTTGACTGGCTGGTGTATTATTTAGCTTGTCGAGCAACTCGACCAGATCGCTCCAGTTATTCTCTGTTTCATTGGTTTTCAGCTCATAGTCTGTGTAGTACAGCATCTGGTCGGGGCCCTTCCAGTTTAAAGTGCCTCTCGGATCGCCTTTGAACAGGTTGCCATCTTTGTTGCCGAAACGGTCGTTGAGGAAAGTTTTATTGACATCTTCCACCACCGTGTAGAGTCCGCGGTACTGATCATTGACATACAGGCGGGCGAAAGAGCAGCGCGGGGCCATCACGCCGTGATCATTCAGATAATCCAGCATCAGCTTTTCCCTGAGCATGGTAGGATCCTTGAATCCGTTGTTGAGAACCAGTTTCTTGAGTCCGTCGTGGGCCTGATCTTCCACATATTCGGCCAGGTCAATCCTGAAGGGCTTTTTGGCTCCCTGATTATTGTATGATGAGTTACCCTTGTATTTAACCCCTGACTGTGGATAAATCTGGCCGTCAATAGCAACGGTAGCACGCATGTACTGGTCCAGCGTATAGTTCTGGGTCAGACTGTCCCAAAAGCCCGGTTGCGAAAAGGTGAATCTGATTTCGTGGACAGTCCAGGCTCCGAAAAACTGATCGCCCGGATCCTGGGCACTGATGGTAGCGGTCTGGAGCAACAGGATCAGGAACAGCAACTTGCGCATAATCATATTATCTTGTGCTTGCGTATGCCCGAGGGCTTAGAACTTGTTCAGGATTCTCTACCGTTGGCAAAAACAGGCTGATTTTTTGTCAGTTTTTGCGTTTTTGAAGGCGCATAGCCGGTGCTACGTAACTGAAAAAAGGTGAAAAATGGCGAAAAATGAGCAGTTTTTGATTCGGCGAGAGAATCCTGAACAACTTCCTAGTCACGCATACCCGGGCACCGGATCTGGCCGAAGTAGTAATTGATGCCTATCCCCAGGAATACATAGGTGTCGTTGCTTTTACCGTTTCCGCGCTGGTGTCCGGCAACCCCCACGAAGGGCTCCTGTGAGCGATCGGCGAGTGCGGCGGCAATTTCACCCCGAAGCGAGCGCACATCGCGGATGTCGGCGTACACCCCGCTCACATCGTCCAGATAATCGGTGAACAACTTCCGGCCGCTCAGGTGTACGTCAATACTCCAGCGATAGGAGAAGTCGTATTTCAGGCC
>CAIYFY010000346.1 GCA_903925535.1 uncultured Bacteroidota bacterium
CACGCATCTGGCAGATTTGTTTTTCCCGGGTGCTACCAATATAAAGGTGTCATCGGATTCCTGTGACTTCATCACTCCGGCGGGTGTGCGGATGTCTGTAAAGAAGGATGTCCTTCTGGCCAAGTTTCACCCCGGAAGCTTGATTGAGTCAAGAATGTTTTTGCTGGGGGCTGATAAATACGGCCGGTGTATATACAGCAGAATTCTGCTCGGATTCAGGGTCTCTCTTTTCGTTGGCTTGCTGGCTGTCGTTGTTTCACTGACTGTTGGACTGACGCTGGGCCTTGCAGGCGGATATTTTGGCGGACGCACGGATGATGTAGTCATGTTGATGGTAAACACTGTGTGGTCGGTTCCGACGCTGCTGCTGGTTTTTGCAGTTGTACTGGCGCTTGGCAGGGGTATCTCGGTTATTTTCCTCGCCGTAGGACTTACCATGTGGGTAGATGTGGCGAGAGTTGTTCGGGGACAAACCATTGCAATCAGGGCACAACCCTTTGTAGAAGCGGCTAAAAGTATGGGTATGGGCCATTTCAGAATTATACTGCATCATATTTTACCCAATCTGGTCGGGCCTGTCATGGTGGTGTCTGCTGGTAACTTTGCGACTTCCATTCTGGTTGAATCGGGTCTCAGTTATCTCGGATTCGGGGTGCAGCCACCTGCTCCGTCGTGGGGTGGAATGCTGAGCGAAAATTATGGCTATGCCATTGGAGGAAAGCCTTTACTCGCTCTGGCGCCTGCTTTGGCCATTGCGATTGCTGTGCTGGCATTCAATTTGCTTGGAAACGGGCTGAGAGACGCCCTGGATGTAAAATCAGACAACTCAAATCATTAACGCTGTATGTCAACAGACACTTCCGGAATAATAAACCCGCCTGAAGATGCCTATGCTCTTGTCCTTGACGCGCTCAGGACGAGCCTGCCACCGGGCTTTGAGGAAGCAACACTCAACGGAATGCTCACATTTGTTGTCCCCCTGAGTAAATATCCGGCAGGTTATCATTGTACACCGGGTAAGCCGCTCCCGTTCATCAGTGTCGCAGCGCGGGCAAGCGGAATATCACTGTATCATCTGGGACTGTATTCCATGCCCGAACTACTGGAGTGGTTTACTTCGGAGTATCCGAAGCACTCCAGACGCAAGCTGGATATGGGTAAGGGGTGCGTCCGTTTCAGGAAGCAGGATGAGATACCGGTACAACTGATTCAGGAACTTGCCGCCCGGGTGTCTCCCGATGAATGGGTTGGGCACTACGAGCATGTACTGAAACGCTAGGGTGTGTCTGAAAAATACATACCGGCCCGAAAACACATCTTTTGGAATCTGTCCGACGGGTCTTTTTCGGGGAATATAACCCGATTGACCCTCAAAAGCACCTTTGTCCAGAACCCCAAATCTGCTGTTTTCGATCTCGCCGGTATTTTTCAGGCACCCCCTAGTTCTTCAGCAGCTCCTCCGTCAGTGCCTGACTCGATGCAAGATTCGGACACCTGACAGAGAGTGCCTTCATGAGTTCCGGTATTTCCTCCGGCTTGATTCTCTGCTCCTGAATACACCTTCTGGTTTGCTCAAACTGGGCCTGAATCCGGTCGAAATCTTCATTTTTTTGACTTTTTTCGACTTCGCTGTTCAGCATGAGAAGCGGGGTCGCACAGTTGCAGACGGCCTTTGCCTGCTTTTCTGCTTTTGATTCATCCGGTGTGGAGTCGCATGAGAAAAGAATCAGAGAGGCCAAAACAGGGAGTAAGCGCATAGTTAATCGGCAGATAATGAAGAGCAAAGGTAGAATTTCCGGAGATAGAGCAGCGCCCTGAAATGAAACATGCTCCAAGGCAACCATCCGCCCTTTTAAAGCACCATACAAAACGAAAAACTGTTCGATATGCGCATTGCGATTCTGTTGATTTTTAGTGCTTTTTTTCATGTTTGTCTGTCTGCACAATCTGAAGCGCTGCCCCCTGTTGCCATCGGCGAATGGAGGCAGCACTTGCCCTGGCAGCGTTCTGTCTATGTGACGCAAAGTCCGGAGCACATATACCTCGCCACAGAGTGGGCTATTGCCGAAATTAGCAAATCAGATCGCAGTGCGAGATTCATCACCAAAGTGGAGGGCCTGAGCGATGTAGGAATCAATCTGGTGCGGTATTGCCCGGCTGCCGAAGCACTGGTAATATCATATACCAACAATAACCTGGATTTGTATTACCCCGCCGACGGATCGGTGCTGAATCTGCCGTTTATTCAGAAAAACCCCAATGTCATCGGGGATAAAAAAATATATGACGTCTTTTTCGATGATTCCGATGCGTATTTCGCCTGCGGCTTTGGTGTATTGAAATTTGACATGAAAGCGGCCGAAGCCAAATATACCGTTTTCACCGGCATGGCCGTGAAATCAGTGGCCATAGCAGGTGGGAAAATCTGGATGGGTACTGACGATGGTATGTTCAGCCTGCCTTATGATGACGACAATCCCGCCGATTTTGGTCGCTGGGAGGCCATGGGCAGTGCACAGGGATTTCCGGCAGGGATTCCGGTAACAGCTGCCTGCGTCTGGAATAATCAGCTTGTCTTTGGAGCGGGAAACAAACTCTACCGCCTGTCCGGCAATACACCGGAAGAACTGGTATCTTATTCCGGCCGGACAATCAGATACCTCACAGCGGAAGGAGCCGGACTGATGGCAGGGTGGTATAATCCCGCCAATTTCGGAATCGGATCAGTCGAATATCTGGAAACAGATGGTTCCCGAAGTGAAATTCACGGTCCGTGTAACGCAGAGTTTCCCCTGTACGGCATAGAATCGGGTAACGGACAGTTCTGGCTTTCTGATCAGAACGATGGATTCCGGGTGTTTAATAAAAATCAGGGGACGTGCGAACAGTTCAACTTTAACTCCCCGTACAGACACATAGCGTCCGATATTTCCATCGCAGGGAGCAAGGTATATATCGCAACCCCGGGGGCCCGGTCCAATCTGGAACCGCTCTACGAATTCCGTTCCGGCGTTTATATCTACGAAGATAATCAGTGGTCCAGGTTCACTGGTGAAACGAATCCGGAGATAAAAGCTTTTGACTGCGACAAGGATATGTGGCGTGTGGCTGCCCATCCGGCGGAGCCCGACAAGTTCTACGTTGGCAGTTTTGTTGGCGGGCTTACAGAAGCCACTGTGCCCGGAGCCACTGCCCAGTGTTACAACAAAACCAACTCCATCCTCAGAGATGCCGGAGCTTCGGGTACCAACAGAACTGCTATCGGAGGACTTGCATTCGATCAGGAAAACAACCTCTGGATAAGCAATTTTGGTGCGAGTGCCCCGATTGCCGTGAAAAAGGCGGACGGAACCTGGAAAAACTTCACGGGCGCGCCTGCGAGCAGCGTCCTGCAGGTAGCTGTTGACCAAAGCGGGTACAAGTGGTTTGTTCTTGCTTTCAATGCAGGAATCATGGTGTACGACAGTGGTACCAATATGGATGATCCATCCGACGACCGATACAAGATTATTTCAACGGCAAACAGTGTTTTACCTACCAATACGATTAACTGTATTACTGTTGACCTGGATGGCGATGTATGGGTGGGTACGCAACAGGGCGTAGTCAGTTTCGAGTGCGGCAGCAATATCTTTTCCAGTGATGCACCTTGTGCATCCGGACGAAGGCGTATTGTGAATGTGGACGGATTCAACGGCTATCTGCTGGAAACAGAGGATGTAAAAACGATTGCTGTGGATGGTGCCAACCGCAAATGGTTTGGCACAACAAACGGAATATTCGTACAGTCGCCGGATGGTCTTGAGCAGATTGCCCGCTATACCAGCACGAACAGCCCGCTCTTCGATAATGCTGTTACGGATATTGCCATCAACCAGATCAGCGGGGAGGTATGGATAGGAACAGAGAAGGGGGTTCTCTCTCTCCGGTCGGGTGCGGTTGAGGGCACAAAAATCAACCGGCCCACTGCTTATGCCTATCCCAACCCGGTACAGCCGGGTTACGATGGACCGATCGCTGTATATGGTCTTGCCCGCGATGCCAACGTGAAAATTACGGATGTTGCCGGCAATCTGGTGTATGAAGGCAAGGCACTGGGCGGTCAGGCGGTATGGAATGGCCGCGACTACCTCGGCAATCGGGTGAAGTCGGGTGTGTATATGATTTTCGCTACCAGCGAGGCAACCTTTGAGGAACCCGACGCCATCATGGTTAAAATCGTCATATTAAACTGAAATTCCGGATATGCCGCTTTAACATTTGTTAAAGTTCCGCATTATTTGCGTTTTCATGCAATATGCGAACCTAATAACTGTTTTTAATCCAGTTCCTCTCACTGTTAAAAACCGAGTATAAAAAGCCTATGGAAGATACCTACACCAACGATGCACTGGTGCAGTTTCTGTACCATGAAATGTCGGCTGTAGAAGCCATTGAGATGGCTCACGCCATTGAGGCCGACGAATATCTTTTATCCGAGTTCCGTTCCATGCAGCGTGCCAAGTCGCATCTTGCAAGGGTTTTGTTCCAGCCCTCGTCTGTATCTGTGAACAACATCCTTCGTTATAGCGCGGGTACAGCGCTCGAAGCCGGCAGCCACTCCTGAGCAATATACTACAGACTTCCCTCGTCGGCAAAACTGTAGTAACCCCGTTCGGAAATAATCAGATGATCGAGTAGCGGAAGGTCAAATATTTTTCCTGCCTGTTTGAGTCGCTCGGTCAGGTCTATATCTGCCCGGCTCGGCTGCAGGTTTCCTGACGGGTGGTTGTGAATGGCAATGAACGCTGCGGCGCGTGCGTCAAGTGCGACCTTGAATACCAGTTTCAAATCAACTACGGTGGCATTGGTACCTCCGATGCTGACCCTTTCTCTTCCAAATACTTCATTGGCCCTGTTCAACAGCAGAATCCAGAATTCTTCGTGGTGCAGGTCGTTCAGCCGGGTTGAGATAGCGTTGAATGCATCTCTGCTGCAGGTAACGCGCGGTTTTTGCTTCAGATCGGAGAGATATCGCCTTCTTCCCAGTTCGAGTGCCGCTGTTATTGAAACTGCTTTTGCTTCACCTACTCCCCTGAATCTTTGCAGGTCCTTGGTGCTTCTTTTCCCTAATTCGTGCAGGTTGTTTTCTACCGATGCCAGTATGCGCTGGGCCAGCGTTACGGCGCTTTCACCGACGGTTCCGGAGCCGATCAGAATGGCGATGAGTTCGGCATCGGTTACGGCTGTCAGGCCATTGGAAAGCATTTTCTCGCGGGGACGGTCTTCATTTGCCCATTGTGCGATAGACTGGAGTTGATAATGTTTGTTCATGGGGTATGCTGTGGATTTAAAGCGTGTATTATAAAATTACAGGCTTTTTCTCCAACGTTGCAACCCGTTAACGGTAAATTAAGAGATTTTATACCGCAGGTACTTGATTGTTTTACCCGCTGCCAGATGTTTTGATTCGTACAGTGTGGGGATACTCAACTCCGGCATGGGCAATTCTCCTGCATAAATATCGTGATTCTGATATTGCAGGGTACAGGCGTCGTCTGCTGCAACCGATTCGAGTGTGAACCGGATAAAATCATTGTCGTCGTGTTTGAGGTGTACCAGCCCGCCCGGTTTCAGTATTTTTCTGTATTTCTCGTGGAAGAAGGGTGAAGTAAGACGCCGGTTTTCCTTGCTGGAGCGCGGGAAGGGGTCGCAGAAGGTAATCCAGATCTCGTCCACTTCGCCCGGTTCGAAGAATTGATCAATCACCTCGATGCGTGTCCGCAGGAAGGCTGCATTGTGCAGGCCGTTGAGCAGGGCATCTTTGGCACCGGTATGCATTCTGTTGCCCTTGACGTCAACACCTATAAAGTTGCGTTCGGGGAACAGGCGTGCGAGCCCGACCGTGTACTCGCCCCTGCCGCAGGCCAGTTCTAGTGTGACAGGGAAATTGTTTCTGAAGTGGTCACTGCGCCATTTCCCTTTCAAATCCACGGGCTGAAGGTCGGCACCTGTCAGTACGGGCTCCTGAACATTATAGCATTCGTACACATTGGGGAATGAGAGTATCTCGGCGAATTTGAGCAGTTTTTTCTTGCGTCCCACGCTGTAATCTGATTGGGGATTTTGAAAATGAGTGGAATATAGGGGAGGCGTTTCCTCAACTTTTAGTTGTTTCAATCCTGTTTTTTCCTGCGGAATCTGAGCGCCTTCAACAGAAACGACGGTAGTGGTTTGGCCGGATTGCTGCGTTTTCTGAAGTCGAGATACCAGCCCCATTTTTTCACGATGGGCAGTTTGTGTGGTTCCACAAACTCAATGAGTGTCCCGTCGGGGTCTTCAATATAGGCGAATGCACCTGCTGCCTCACCCATATCGAACGAGCCACTGCTGTCAACGGTGAAAGGGTGCCCTTTTGAGGTGCAGAATTTTTTCAAATCTTCCATGCCATTAACATCGAAGCAGAGGTGGATATAACCGAGATCACCCCAGAATCTGTTCTCAAAAATTTTACGCGGTTTCCGGTCTAGCAGCTGGATCAACTCAATTTCGGCATCACCGAGCAAACGGCTGAAGGGGCCTTTTCGCTTTTCAGGGTGTCTGAGCAGAACTCTTCTGCATTCTCCTTCAGCAATACCTTTGAGGTCGGGGAAACGCCCGGTCTGATCGTACATAATCTGGTTAAAGCCCAGGACAGTCATGTAAAAGCGTATGGATTGTTCCATGTCGGTGACTCCGATTGTGGCTCCGTATATTCCTCCGTTTCCGCTCTTGCCCGGATTGGAGAACCAGTCGGTTGCCTCCACTACCTCAAACAGATTATTCCAGGGGTCTCTGACAAAGAAATGGTTGTTCCCGTCGGGGCGCTTGCTGGCAGTTGTGAGTACATTCAGCCCCCTGCTCCGGAAATTTTTTTCAGTGGAGACGGCATCGGCACACTTGATTTTGGCTACTGAAATACCCAGATCGCCGGGCTCTGGTGTGAATGCCGGCGGTTGGGGTGTTCTTTCCGTGTATTGCCATATTTCCATGCCGCCGCCGCCATTCAGATTAAGGGCCAGAATGGCATGTCTGGCGCGTGGCTCGCCACCTGTGTAGGGTAACATCAGTTTTGCTACTGCGGCATCCTCGAAGAAGACAAGATCCATGCCGAAGTTAACCCTGTACCAGTTGAATGCCTCGCGGGCTTTGCCAACACCAATGCCGATTTGCTGAATTCCGGAAATAAACATGAATGAGTGATTGATGAGAAACCTGGTCTGAGCCGACCTTTAGTAGTTTACAAAGCGCCAAAGGTAGAATTTAAAGTGCTTTTAAAAGTCCAAAAAACTTCAGATGTTATCCTGATTGCCGATTTACTTAGTAGGTTTGCGGTTGTTTACACCAAAAAAACATTTTCGATTGTGGAAGACTGGGAATTGGATTTTCAATGGCTGCACGTCCGTAATCTGGTAAAGGACGCCATGAGGCAGGAGACGCTGCCCGATATGAATATGGTACTGTTTCTGGTAGGAATTCACGAGTTGGGGCGCTGGCAAAAGGGCTACACCAAAGAAGAGAAGCAGGACCTCATGCACATAGGGGTTTGCTGTCTGCTGGCTCAGGAGGGGTATTTCGAGTTTGTCGGCAGAGATCAGGACGGGTGGCCACACTACCGACAGGTGCTGGAAATGCCGGCTGTAAATACACTGGAACAGGAGCGTCTGCTGAAGATTTGTGCAGTTAAATTCTTCAGTGAATGGGAGAAAACGGCAGTTTCGGAGGATGAAACGCAAACTTAATATTAACTTAATACGATGAACGGGTTTGTCCTGGAGTCGCTGGCCTACTTTTGTACTCAAGATTCCTGACCGTCTTGTTTTAACTACTAAATTCATCTCCTATGATGCTGGGCTTCGTTGCAGATTTGTCTGCGAGCGCGTCTGTTCTTTTGGTTGTCTGCATACTTGCAGTTTGTTTCTTTGAAGCCATCAACGGTTTCCACGACACAGCCAACGCCGTTGCGACGGTCATTTACACTAAAACTTTGCCGCCGGTTTTCGCAGTTATCTGGGCAGGTGCCTGGAACTTTCTGGGGGCTATGCTGGGCGGAATCGCAGTAGCTATGGGTATGATCAAACTCATGCCACTCACCGACATGATGTCGGTCTCCCTGAATGAAAATATTGCACTGGTACTGTCAATACTGATTGCCGCAATTGCGTGGAACCTGGGAACCTGGTATTTTGGTATCCCCTGCTCCAGTTCGCACACCATGATTGGTGCACTGCTGGGTGGAGGTTTTGCCTTCTTCAGTATCCACGGAGGTATCGGTCCTAACTGGGACAAAGCCAAGGACATTGGTCTCTCTCTGCTTATTTCTCCGCTGTTTGGTTTTTCTCTTGCTATCGGACTGATGTTTTTGCTCAGGGCGCTCGTCAAGAAAAAAACCATATTCAAGTCGCCTGATGACACCAAAAAGGCGCCGCCAATGTGGATTCGGGCCATTCTTATTACCACCTGTACCCTCGTGAGTTATTTTCACGGAAATAATGACGGACAAAAGGGTGTCGGACTGCTGATGGTTGTACTGATTGCCTTTATGCCCATGCAGTTCGCGCTGAATCCCGGTTTCTCCAGGGATGAGGTCAAAAACCATATCGTCAACGTACAGACAGCCCTGAATAATGATATAGCTGCCGACAGTTCCCGTCTGGCTTTCCATGCTCCGCTGATTGGTTTTTGTACCAACCTCAGCGCGACGATTGATACGCTCGACAACAAGAGCAAGACACAGGTTTTTGCTGTCAGAAAAGGTGTGCAGGACCTGAACAAAAAACTGGAAGCCGGTCTGAAGACTCAGGTTATTGCAGGTGCTACAGCTAAAACTGTCAAGGCTGAAATGAAAGGGCTCGCCAATGTTTATGAGTATCGTCTGACCTGGGTAGTATTTCTCATTTCTCTGTGCCTCGGGGTGGGAACCATGATTGGCTGGAAGCGTATCGTGGTTACGATAGGTGAGAAAATCGGCAAGACACACCTTACCTATGCCCAGGGTGCCAGCGCCGAACTTTGCGCAGCTGCTACTATCGGGGTGAGCAGCTATTACGGACTACCCGTGAGTACCACGCACGTACTCTCTTCCGGTATCGCAGGTACTATGGTGGCCGATGGCGGCGTCAAGAACCTGCGCCGAAAAACAATTACCAATATCGCCCTGGCCTGGGTGCTGACTCTTCCGGTCTGCTTTGCTGGTGCTGCCATATTGTTCTACCTGTTCAGAATGATTATCTGACGGGTAATTAGCTCCGGAAACCACTGATCTGTATCCAATTTTTCAAGTCTGTTCCTAACCTGACTGCCCTCATGCTGTTACGTCATTGCGTAGCCCTGCTGTTTCTTTGCCTGTTCAATTCGATGGCAAATGCCCAGCAGCCGGCTACAACTCCCTCTGTACCCGGTAAAACCGATTCACCCAAAGTGTCCTCCGGAAGTAAATGGTACGATAAAATCAGCCTGAGAGGCTATTCTCAGTTCCGTTACAACCGCCTGCTTGAAACAAACCCCGATCTGAACTGCGAACAGTGCGACAGGAGTATCGGCAAAAATCAGGGATTCGCGTTTCGCCGCGCCCGTCTGATCTTCAGCGGTGATATACATGAACGGGTGTTCCTGTATTTGCAGTTCGATTACTCCGCGGATGCCTCCGATGTCAACAAACACTTCCTCCAGGTGCGCGACGCCTATGCCGATTATGCTTTTGATGCCAAAAAGGAGTTCAGGCTGAGGGTAGGGCAAAGCAAGGTGCCTTACGGATTTGAAAATCTGCAGTCAAGTTCCAATCGCCTCCCGCTCGATCGCGGAGATGCCTTTAATTCTGCCGCACCCAATGAGCGCGACATGGGAGCTTTCTTCTATTACGCTCCCGCCCCCGTGCGCGAGATTTTCAGAACGCTCGTGAATGACGGACTGAAAGGCTCCGGTGATTATGGCGTACTGGGTATCGGACTGTATAACGGACAGACCACCAACAGACCCGAACTGAATAACAACCTCCATGCTGTTGTTCGTGCTTCCTATCCCTTTACAATAGGTCGCCAGATTATTGAACCCGGTCTGCAAGCCTATTCCGGCAAATATACCATCGCCAAAGACAGGCTGTCAGCCGGTGTCAAGTCGCTGTCAGTTCCCATGTATGATGATCGCCGGGTTGGAGCGTCTTTTGTGCTCTATCCGCAGCCTTTCGGGTTGCAGGCAGAATACAATGTTGGCAAAGGCCCCGGCTTTAACCCGGCCTCCGACTCTATTGAGCTGCGCAACCTGAAGGGCGGCTATGTGATGGCATCGTGGCGCACCAAACTGAAGAATGACCAGTGGCTGACGCCCTTTGCGCGCTATCAGGTGTATGAAGGTGGCAAAAAACAGGAAACGGATGCCCGGTACTATGACCTGAAAGAAACAGAGATAGGCGCTGAATGGCAGTTTATCAAAAATCTTGAGCTGACGCTTTCCTATGTGATCAGTCACCGCAAGTACAGCGATTTCAAGACTGACTATGATGAACAGGGCAATTTTCTGCGAATCCAGCTGCAGGTGAATTATTAAGTTTTCTTCTTCCGGCACCTTAAATCTCCCCGAAAGTCTGCATCTTTCGGGGAGATTTTTTTATTCCATGCGTACCGTCATTTTTCTCGTCCAAAAGGAGTTTTTACAGATCTTTCGCAACAAAACCATGTTGCCGTTACTTCTGATAATGCCCGTTGTGCAGACACTCCTTCTTTCCTTTGCGGCCAACTACGAGATTAAAAATCTGGCCCTCACAGTGGTGGATCACGACCTGAGTCCGTTGTCGAGGCAGCTTACTTCGAAAATTGCCGGCTCCGGCTACTTCAAAATGCAGGAATTTACATTCTCAGGCGCAGAGGCTGATGCTTCGATGGAGAGAGATGAGGCCGATATGATTCTCGAAATACCCGCCAATTTTGAAAGGGATATGATCCGGCAAGGGCAGTCGGCAGTATCTCTGACCGCCAATGCCATCAATGCTGTGAAAGCCGGACTCGGGCTTGGGTATGCACAGAATATAGTCAGGGATTTTGCTGCGGATCAGAACCCGGACCGCAGTGGCGGGATTCAGGTGGTGTACAGCAACTGGTATAATCCGCGTCTCGACTACAAAACCTTTATGGTACCGGGTATTCTGGGCACCATAGTCTCGTTGCTGATATGTTTCCTGACTGCACTGAACATCGTGCGGGAAAGGGAAATCGGTACCATCGAACAACTGAATGTTACTCCGGTCCGTAAATGGCAGTTCATTCTCGGCAAGTTGCTGCCCTTCTGGCTGCTCTCCCTCGTTATTGTATCTATCGGACTGACCGTCGGAAAACTGGCGTTCAATATACCTATAGCAGGTGATCTTAAACTTGTTTTTGCATACACGGCTACCTATACACCCTGTATGCTGGGAATCGGTTTCCTGATATCCAATTTCTCGGACACTCAGCAGCAGGCTATGTTCACAGCCTGGTTTTTTATGCTGATTTTCATGATGATGAGCGGTCTGTTTACGCCGCTTGACAGCATGCCCGTATGGGCGCAGTGGATAAACACACTCAATCCATTGCGGTATTTTGTCGAATTTATGCGGCTTGTCCTGCTGAAGGGGGCCGGATTCCGCGATATCCAATCCAACTATTTTACCATCCTGACATACGCCGTGATAGTCAATGCACTGGCTGTTGTGACCTATAAAAAACGCTCCTGATTGTCTGACATGGAAAAAATAACCGAATCAGCCTCAAAGTATCGTCATCTGGAACAAATGAGCACCCTGGAGTTGCTCGGTCATATCAACACAGAAGATCAGTCTGTGCCTCATGCAGTGGCAAAGGCGATTCCTCAGGTGCATGCGCTGGTTGATGCGGTGGTGCCCAAAATGCTTGAAGGCGGTCGCCTTTTTTATATAGGTGCCGGTACCAGTGGCCGTCTGGGTATCCTGGATGCCTCCGAGATTCCACCGACCTTTGGCGCACCTCCCGACTGGGTCATAGGTATTATTGCCGGCGGCGATACGGCCATTCGCAAGGCTGTAGAAAATGCCGAGGACAGCGAGACGCAGGCATGGCTCGACCTGAAAGCCTGGCAAATTGACAAGCTCGATACGGTTATCGGCATAGCTGCTTCCGGTACTACTCCGTACGTAGTGCACGGACTGCGCGCGTGCAGGGAGGCTGGTATAGCTACGGGCTGTATTACCTGTAATCCGGGCGCTCCTGTGCTCGACGAGGCCGACTATCCCGTTCTGGCGGTGGTAGGTCCCGAATTTGTGACAGGTAGTACCCGCATGAAGGCCGGTACTGCCCAGAAGCTGCTGCTGAATATGATTTCAACGGCTGTTATGATCAGGCTCGGTCGCGTAAAGGACAACAAAATGGTGGACATGCAGCTCACCAACGCCAAACTGATTGACAGGGGAGCCCGTATGGTGGCAGAATCTACCGGACTGGAGTACGAATCTTCCCGAAAACTGCTGCTGGAATACGGAAGTGTGCGGGAGGCTGTCAGACAGGTTGTCAAAAACTAGGAGCGACGTACCTTGACCAGCACAGGAAAGTGGTCAGACACCTGTCTTCCGTTTACCTTGGGGTGCAATACCTTGTAGTGGGTAACTTTCCATCCGGGAGCAGCGAGCCAGATATAGTCAATTCGCGGATAGCGTTTTTTGTTCAGTTCGAACCCGTTGAATGTACCATAACCGCTTTGCGCTGACGGACATGCATCTCTGAGAAATTTACCGAGCTGAGTGATCGGGGGTGTGCCCGGTTCGGCGTTCAGGTCGCCCATAAATACTGCGTTATGTCCCGATTTTGTCCATTCCGACAGCAGCGATTTTATGATGCCGGCACTGTTTTGTCGTGCTTCTACGCCAATATGGTCCCAATGTGTATTGATGACCATCAGGCTGTCGCCGGTTTTTTTATCCAGCAATACAACTACCGTTGCAATACGCTCACAGGCTGCGTCCCAACCCTTCCCCGGTTTGTCGGGAGTGGCCGACAGCCATCTTGTTGAACCGGTGATCAGCCGGAAGGTTGCAGTGTCATAGTAAACCGGGCTAAATTCACCCTTTTCTGCCCCGTCTTCGCGGCCTTTGCCATATCGCTGATAGCCCCGCATGTGCTGGTCCAGAAAATCCACCTGCGATTTCAGCACTTCCTGAAAGCCTGCGACAGAAGGATGCTGCCCCAGTACTTCACCGACCAGTGCATCTTTTCTGACCTCCCAGCGATCGGGACCATCACCGGGATTGTCATAGCGTACATTATAGGTAAGAAAAGTGTAGGGTTGTGCCAGAGCAAGGCTTGCTGCGGCGATCATGAAAACAGATGTGATGATTTTCTTCATATTTCTCTCAGATTGAGCAGTTTGTTCATTTCATTGCGAATTTCCCCGGTGCAAAGATTGCCCAGGCTTCCTTCATGGGTGTGGTTCAGCGCAGTGGTTCCGTCCCGGTGGAACAGGTTGTTTTCGATAGAATTTCCCACCATGACATAAGCTTCGCGAAAGGAGTATCCTTTTTTAACCAGATCATTCACAGATTCAACGCTGAAGATATACCTGTATTTTTCATCCTCCAGAATATTATCCCGGACAGTGATAACTTTCAGCGCATCATGGAGTATGGCCAGGCAGCGCTTCAGGTCTTCAATGGCCGGAAACAGAATTTCCTTGGTCAGTTGCATATCCCGGTGATAGCCGGATGGCAGGTTGGTCTGCAGTATAGCCAGCTCATTGGGCAGTGCCTGCAGCCGGTTCCCTTTTGCCCGGATCAACTCAAAGACATCCGGATTTTTCTTGTGCGGCATAATACTGCTGCCGGTTGTCCAGTCGGCAGGAAATGCAACAAATCCGAAATTTTGACTCATATACAGACATATATCCATGCAAAACCGTGCAATAGTGCCTCCCAGTCCTCCCATGGCGGCAGCAACCACTTTCTCGGTTTTTCCCCGCCCCATCTGTGCGTAAACCGAATTATGGCACATTGTTCTGAAGCCGAGAAGTTCTGTGGTCATTTTCCGGTCGAGTGGAAATCCGGAGCCGTAGCCTGCGCCGCTTCCCAGCGGATTTTTATTGACTACCCTTTCAGCGGCAACCAGCATCTCCATATCGTCGGTCAGACTTTCTGCCCAGGCGCCAAACCAGAGGCCAAAAGATGACGGCATGGCAACCTGAAGATGGGTATAGCCCGGAAGCAATACATTTTTGTGTTTTTCGCTCAGATCGAGTAATTGCGTGAACAGTTCCAGCACCAGTTGGCGTATCAGCCGCAGTTCCTCCCGCAGGTATAACTTGATATCAACTGCCACCTGATCATTCCGGCTTCTTCCAGTATGAATTTTCTTTCCGGCTTCACCCGTTCGTCTGGTGAGTATCAGCTCCACCTGAGAGTGAATGTCTTCCACACCCGGTTCAATGGAAAAAGTGCCGGATTCTATGTCTGCAGCTATTTTTCTGAGTTCTCTTTCCAGTGCCAGCCACTCTTCTTCGTTCAGCAGACCGACCTTGTGCAGCATGCGCGCATGCGCGAGAGAGCCCTGTACATCGTACCGGGCGAGCAGCATGTCAAACTCCGGGTCGCGGCCTACTGTAAACTGTTCCACAACAGCCAGGGTGGATGAGTTGTCTTTTTGCCAGATTTTCATGGATTTGCGAGAATTTGACCGAACTTTTCAAGTAAACTGATATAAACATCAATACCCGATTCGATTTCGCGGATATAAATGTACTCATCTGCAGTATGACTCCTGGCGCTGTCGCCGGGACCCATTTTCAGCGCTGGCCAGGGCATAAGTGCTTTGTCCGATGTCGTGGGAGAACCGTAGCAAGTTCGACCGAGCGAGAGCCCGGCCTGTACCAGCGGATGTTCGGCAGGGATAACCGACGATCGCATACGCAGGCTCCGGGGATTCACCTCTCCGGATGTATTGGCCCTGATAATTTCGAGTACCTCTTCCAGGGAATAACATTCATTGACCCGTACGTCAATGGTATAAGTGCACCTGTCTGGCACCACATTATGCTGGGTGCCTGCATGGATGATTGTCACTGACATACGGACCGGACCAAGCAGTCCGGAATCTCTTTCAAACCGGTATCCCCTGATCCAGGCTATATCATCGAATGCCTTGTACAGTGCACTTTCTCCTTCATCCCGGGCAGCGTGTCCCGACCGTCCGGTTACTTCGGCGTCGAGAACCATCAGGCCTTTTTCTGCAATGGCCATCTGCATCTGAGTGGGTTCGCCCACAATGGCACAGGACACCTGTCCAAGTTCGGGCAGTATCAGCTCCAGTCCGTCTCTGCCCGATATTTCCTCTTCGGCAGTAGCTGCATAAATCAGATTGAAGGGCAAGTCCTGTCTGTCGTGAAAAAAGAGAAACGTGGCCATGAGGCTTGCAAGGGCCCCTCCTGCGTCGTTACTGCCGAGACCATACAGCTTGCCGTCTTCAAGAGCGGGCCTGAACGGATCTCTGGTATAGCCCTGATTGGGTTTCACGGTGTCATGGTGCGAGTTAAGCAACAGGGTGGGCTTTTTCTCGTCAAAATGGCGGTTTTTTGCCCATATATTGTGTTTTTTCCTGTATAATTTACACCCGTGTGCGCGCAGATACGATTCAATCAGGTTGCCGGTTTGTTCCTCCTCCCTGCTCAGTGAAGGCGTTGAAACGAGTTCTCCGAGTATGCGGACGGCCTCCGCTCTGTAATATTCTTTCGTGTTCATTGCTCAGTAATTCTCGTGCCGGTCCCATACAATGCTGGTCCCTGATGTTCCCTCGATAAGTTGCGGAAGTAACTCGGCCCTGCCGATAATAACCCTTCCTACGCCATCCCTCACCGCAGAAAAAGCATTTTCGAGTTTGGGAATCATCCCTCTGGTGATTACTTCTCTCCGCTTAAGCTCCTGAAAAGATTCAAAATCTATTTGCGTCAGACATGATTTTTCATCATTCATATCCAGTAGTACACCGTTTTTTTCAAAACCGAAGACAAGTACCACGTGAAATGCCTGACTCATGGCTTTGGCGATTTCCTGAGCAATCGTATCCGCATTGGTATTGAACAGCTGCCCTTCCCCGTCGTGAGAGAGCGGTGCTATCACCGGTGTGAGCCCCTGACCTAACCAGCGGTCGAGCAGGGGGGCATTTACCGCGTCTATGTCGCCTACCAGTCCGAAATCTATCGTCGGGTGCCGGCGTTTATGGGCCCTGATCAGGTCGCCGTCGGCTCCGCAAACTCCGAGTGCCGTACATCCGAGCGGATGAAGTGCCGCTACCAGCTGTTTGTTGACCAGACCGCCGTATACCATCTCTGCAATTCTGAGGGTAGATTCGTCGGTTACCCGTCTTCCCTCAATCATAACTTGTTGTATTCCAAGTTTTTCGGCCAGATCAGTTGCCAGTTTCCCTCCTCCGTGCACCAGAATTTTGGCTCCGGGCAGCGCGGCAAACAATCGGAGAAATTCACTGAGCCGCACATCATCATCAATGATATTGCCGCCGATTTTAACCACAAACAACTTTATTTTTCCGGGCATAGCTTCCAGCTTAAAGTTTCTGCAGGATTCGTTTCAAAACTGCCTGAGCTGCAAACACCCTGTTTTCTGCCTGCAACTGTAAAAGACTGCGAGGGCCATCAGCTATTTCATCGCTTAACTCCACATTTCGTCTGACTGGAAGGCAGTGCATGACTTTGGCACCGGGTGCTCCGGCGAGGTGCTTTTCGGTGAGCATTCGGGACGGATCGTGGCTCAGAATTTGTCCGTAATCCGAATAGCTGCTCCAGTTTTTGACATAAACGAAGTCTGCGCCTTCCAGGGCTTTCTCATAATTGTATTCAACGGTGGCATTTCCCGTGTATCCCGGATCAAGCTCGTATCCCGGGGGATGTGATATCACAAACTCCACATCCAGTCTGCACATCCACTCCGAGAATGAGTTGGCAACAGCCTGTGGCAGGGCTTTCACGTGCGGAGCCCAGGCCAGTACTACTTTGGGCCGGTGAGGCGGCCTGTGTTCGGCTATGGTGATGCAGTCGGCCAGACTTTGAAGCGGATGCAGGGTAGCCGATTCCAGACTGAGAAAGGGACGACCTGTCCACCGGATGAATTGCTTCATGACGTGTTCATCGTAGTCCGCTTCCCGTGAAACAAGGCCCGGGAAGCAACGTACACCTATTATATCGCAGTACGAGCCAATTACCGGAGCTGCATCCCTGATATGTTCAACGGTTGTACCATTCATGATGGCACCGTCCTGAAACTCGATGGCCCAGCTGTCGCGATCCGCGTTGACTGCCATCACGTTCATTCCCAGGTTCGAGGCTGCTTTTTGTGTACTCAGTCTCGTACGCAGGCTCGGATTCAGGAATACTAGTCCGAGTGTTTTGTCGCGACCCAGATGCCGGAATGCAAGCGGGTCATTTTTGAGCTCAATGGCTTCATCAATCAGTGCAGCCACATCCTGTACGTCCTGAACGGAGGTGAAATTCATTGCCAGTATTCTTCAGTGTTGATATGATTCATGAAATTTCCCCAGAAAGTAATCTGCCTCGGAGCGGGTAAGGGCAAGTGAAGGCAGCAGGCGGATGATATTCGGTTTTGCTTCACCGGTAAATACCCTGCCTTCGCGGAGCAGTCTTTTTCTGGTATCCGATTTTTCAGCGGGAAGATCAATTCCTATCATCAGTCCGCGACCGCGTATCTCCTTTATTCCGGCAATCATCTCCAGTTGTGTTCTGAGGTAAGCACCTGTTTCTTCAGCCTTTTGTATCAGCGATTCTGACTGTATGACCTCGGCCACAGCAAGTGCGGCTGCACAGGCCAGCGGGTTTCCCCCGAATGTAGTGCCCAGCATGCCGTGCCGCGATTTGAATTGCGGACCAATCCACACTCCTCCGACCGGAAATCCGTTACCCATCCCCTTGGCAGTGGTATATATGTCAGCTTCCACACCGCTGTAGTCATGTGAAAAAAATGTACCCGTCCTGCCGTATCCGCACTGAATACTGTCTGCGACAAAAACGGCCCCCCGCGCGTCGCACAGGCGGCGAATAGTTTTCAGGAATGAAACAGATGCCTCGTGTATACCGCCTACGCCCTGTATCCCCTCCACTATGACGGCTGCAATTTCATCTCCCTGTTCTGAAAAGATGGATTCCAGTGTCACTTCATCATTGAATGGAGCGAATATAATCTGGTCGGTCTGATTGACAGGTGCCACTATTCCGGGATTGTCGGTGGCTGCCACTGCCAGAGATGTTCTCCCGTGGAATGCGCCGCTGAAGGCCACCACCTTTTTTCTGCCAGTGTGAAAAGAGGCGAGTTTAAGTGCATTTTCATTGGCTTCAGCGCCTGAATTGCACAAAAACAGTTGAAAATGTGATTTGCCGGACAGACTTCCCAGTTTTTCTGTCAGTTCCTCCTGAATTCGGAGGTGAACGGAGTTGGAGTAAAATCCGATTTTACCCAGTTGATCTGTCAGCCTTTCCACATAGTGCGGGTGAGTGTGACCTATGGATATGACAGCATGCCCCCCGTACATATCCAGGTATTTGTTTCCACTTTCATCCCACACCCATGCGCCCTGCGCATGCGCGATGGAGACCGGTTGCAGCGGATATACATCAAACAGGTTCATTATCAGAAGTTTACGGATTTCAGAAGTAGTCCGGCCGTTTCATTGATTCCGAACATCAGGTTCATATTCTGGACTGCTTGTCCGCTGGCACCCTTCAGCAGATTGTCTATGGCTGCATGTACCACCAGTTGCCCTTCTGCATACTCGGTGTAAATCAGACACTTATTGGTGTTTACCACCTGTTTGAGATCAATGGAATCGTTTGAAACGATGGTGAACGGATGATCTCTGTAATAATCCTCATACAGTTGCCGGGCCCGTCCGGCATCCCCGTCGAAGGGAGTAACACAACTGACGAAGATACCTCTGGCGAAATCGCCCCGCCACGGTATGAAGTAAATGGAATGTCTGCCAGGCTGTAATACTTCCAGCGACTGCCGTATTTCGTGCAGGTGCTGATGGGTCAGTGTTTTGTAGGCAGATATGTTATTGACTCGCCAGGGGAAATGCAGTGTCTGTTGCAGACTTTGTCCGGCTCCTGTTGCCCCTGTGATACCGGTGACATGCACATGCCCGAGTAATCCGGCATGTGCGAGTGGCAGCAGGGCAAGCTGGATGGCCGTGGCGAAGCATCCCGGGTTGGCGATGCTGCCGGCCTGCCTTATTTCCGCCCTGTTTAATTCCGGTAAGCCGTAAATGAAGTTTCTTCCAAAAGAGAACCGGTCCTTTTCAAGCCTGAAATCCTGACTCAGATCAATGATTTTAAGAGATTCCGCATGATGATGGATTGATTCCAGCAGTGATTTCGATTCTCCGTGTCCCGTGCACAGAAACAGTACGTCGACGTTCTCTGTCTCCATGGATGTGTCGAAAATCAGCTCCGTTTCACCGGCGAGATCGCGGTGTACATGACTCACGGGTTTTCCCGCGTTACTTTTACTGTGGGCGAATACAATTTCTGCCTCCGGATGCCTCAACAGAATTCTGATCAGTTCGCCCCCGGTGTAGCCTGCAGCTCCTGCGATGCCAACCCTGATCTTATTCCCCATCGCCCGTACTGTTAACTTTGTGGTAGATTGCTGTCTGATTGCCAAATATCTTCGCAAAACCGCGCACATCTGCTCCGGTCCATCCCTTGTTCATCTCGCCGTAACTACCGAAGCGGCTGCTCATGAGGTCGTGCGGGCTCTCAATTCCATCCAGTGTAAAGCGACAGGAATGCAGTGTGCAAAAAACGGTACCGGTAACGGTATGCTGGGTGCTCTGCAAAAATTGTTCGATATCGCGCATAACGGGATCCATCATCTGTCCCTCGTGAAGCCAGTTGCCATACCACGCAGACAGCTGATCTTTCCAGTTCAGTTGCCACCTGGTCAGGGTGTGTTTCTCCAGCAGGTGATGTGCCTTGATGATGATCAGTGGTGCCGCAGCTTCAAATCCCACGCGACCCTTGATACCGATAATGGTATCGCCCACATGAATATCGCGGCCGATACCGAAAGGCTGTGCCAGTTCCTGCAGATAGCTGATCGCTCCGGTTGGATGTTCAAATACAATTTCGTTTACGGCTTTCAGTTCACCCTTTTCAAAGTGAAGACTGAGATTTTCCGGGGTTGTTTTTGTCACTTGCGTTGGCCAGGCACTCTCTGGCAGAGGTTCCCTGCTGTTGAGCGTTTCCTTCCCGCCCACAGAGGTGCCCCAAAGTCCCTTGTTGACAGAGTACGCCGCCCTGGCGAAGTCCATCTCCACGCCATGTATTTTCAGGAATTCGATTTCGGCCTCCCTGCTCAGGCGCTGGTCGCGAATGGGTGTGATGATCTCCGCCTCCGGGATCATACTCTGAAAAATCATATCAAATCGCACCTGATCATTGCCTGCTCCGGTACTTCCGTGTGCAACGGCATCGGCCTGCATACTACGGGCATATTCGCCAACGGCAATAGCCTGGCTGATGCGTTCTGCGCTGACACTGAGCGGATATGTGCCATTTTTCAATACATTGCCATAAACCAGATAGCGGATACAGGAGTCGTAGTATTGTTTTGTCACATCTGCAACAGCAAAGGAGGTTACACCGAGCGACCGGGCGTGTGATGCAATTTTTTCGAGTTCGGCTTCAGAAAATCCACCGGTTTGTACAAGCAGGGCATGTACATCCATATCGGCTACCTTGTTCAGGTAAACAGCGCAATAGGTGGTATCCAGTCCGCCACTGAAGGCGAGTACAACTTTTTTACGATTCATGGCAGGCAATTAAAGAAACAGGGTGACTACGCTGCTGGCAGCACTTTCAAATTTGTCGCGGAAAACGGTACGAGCCCTGGAAATTGCCCGGCGCCACTTTTCTGCAAAGACTTTCAGGCGACGCGCTTTTCTGGCAGGATCCTGTACGTTCATCTCTTGCTGTTTCTCTTCCGGATCGTACAGCATGGCGGTACACAGACAGTTTTTTCGATCCTTGCTCATCAGAATTTCGTAATTCACACAACTGCGGCAGCCGGCCCAGAAGGCATCGTCGTCGGTCAGTTCTGAGTAGGTTACGGGTTCATAGCCCAGCTCCGAATTGATTTTCATGACAGCCAGTCCTGTGGTAAGTCCGAATATTTTGGCATCCGGATATTTTTCCCGGCTCAGTTCGAATATTTTGCGTTTGATTTGCCTGGCCAGTCCCCCCTTCCGGAAGGCCGGGGACACAATCAGGCCCGAATTCGCCACGTATTTTCCATGCCCCCAGGTTTCGATGTAGCAGAATCCTGCCCATTCGCCTGTTTCCGAAAAAGCTATCACGGCTTTCCCTTCTGTCATTTTCTCCCGCAGGTATTCCGGAGTTCGCTTGGCAATTCCGGTGCCGCGTGCCCTGGCGGAGGATTCCATTTCCTCGCAGATGAGTGGTGCGAAGTCAAAATGTGCTTCGCTTGCAACAATAACTTTAAAAAAATGAGATTTCATTGTCTGATGCCTGAGTCAGGAGTGAAAAAAGAGGAACACCGGACCTGTCGCCGGAAGCCGGTGAGCAAGACGCGGAGGGGCACGCAACGGATGTTCCGGTTGCGGCAAATCTGATCAGAAGATCAACGGAGAATTATCGTCGCAACCCTGACGGACGCGGAAGGCAGCTGGAAAAAAACGTCTGGCGGAAGAAGCAGACGGAAAAAACACCTGTCAGTCGCCGGCCTGTAGCGGCGGCGGCATGAACGTCGGAAAGACCAGTATTTTTTTTCATTTCACAAAACCACAGCCAAAAGCGAGCTGCAGCTTTAAAGCGTTAAGAAGAATGGATGTGCGCGCCTGATGGTGGCGAAAATCTGATTTTGAATAGTTGGCTGTGCAAAGGTATTTTTTCCGAATAATAATGCAGGACCCGTTCATGATTTTCAATGGTTCGCAGCAGTGTTTCGGGTAAAGAGGAGCCAGAACAGGCCTTTTTTGGGGTGAAAAGGCGTTTTTTACAGATGTAAATATTTCGTTAATTTTAAAAAAATAATCTCTGATATCTTTTGGCAAAGGTAATCCGGGCTGCAGCGCG
>CAIYFY010000347.1 GCA_903925535.1 uncultured Bacteroidota bacterium
AGGTTTATTCAGGCTGTAACGCAGCAGAAGTTCGTGGCTTCCACGGCTTACTGAACCCAATGATGAACGAGAAACGTCAAATGCGTATAGTATTGTTGTCCTCTCGCTCATTTTTAACCCTCCAAGCAAAACAAATGCATCCTTCGATGAATTTCCGAACCCCCGGAATGAAAAGCCGGCAAATGTACTCTCTCTCCAGTTAATAACCGCAGAAATATCTGTTTGTGTCTTCACAAGGTCAGTTTTAACTAAAATAGAGGGCACCAGTACGATTCCTTCCGCGATTCTTAAGCGGCAATCTGCATGGAAATAGCCATGTGGCAACAATTCCACACCAAAATCTGATGGCATGGCACCACTTAACACCGGCTGAAAAGCTACACCCGCCGACCATTTCTCAGCCCGGAAGAATATCCCGGCATCGGCAAAAAGGGTGGCTGCCGACTGCCTGCCCAGTGGCAGCAGCGCATCATTATGTGAAAAATCGGAATCTGTGTAGACACCCTCAGGAGCCCTCAGCCGGGCACCGTCGAGAACGTACTGCTGATAGCCCAGACTTGTCCCTGCCGAGAGTACCCCTGCGCTTCCGACCTGCAACTGATAATTATAACTGAACGAAACATGGGTGCGGGCATGTGCTCCCGCCGACTCGTTCGAAACCCTCATGCCGGTGCCACTGCTTATGGCGTACACGGGCAGGTGAGCATTACAGTACTGACTGACGGGAGCACCCTGCAGACCCGACCACTGCTGCCGGTAAACGCCTGTAATGACCAGCGTGGATTCCATTCCGGCATAAGCAGGATTGAACTGATAGGGATTCCAGGCATATAAACTGTATTGCGGCGTCTGCTGAGCTTGCAGATGCATCACAGTTAAAACAAACAGCAGACCAAATGGAATCCTCATGTTCAGATCATTTCCCAAAGTTCGTTCAAAGATACTACCGGCGTCCGACAGACAAAGTTTTCACACAAATAAATAAGAGATTCTTTTTCTCCCTGTTTGCCTGCAAAGAGCGGTATGCTGTTCTCCTCTCCTTTCGATGCCATCACCACGCTGTTTGGAATAAATCGTTTTCTGATACTGGCTGCCTTGTCTGCTGCATCGGCCCCCACCACTGCTATCTGAACCGGCGGTTGCATCTGGTGCAGCAGTGCCTGCGCCCAACCGGAGAAAGAAAGCGGAAATTGTGCAACCGACGACTTCATGGTATCAAGCATCCTGCCGGGAATATCTCTCCACTCCGGCCGATCTACTATCAGGTTGAGTCGTTGAAGATTGTGAACCATCATACTGTTTCCGGAGGGTGTAGCATTGTCGTAGAAATCTTTCTTCCTGACAATTATATCTGTCTGCTCCCTTCGTGTGCTGTACATATTGTGCTGGCCGGGATCGTAAAATGCATCCAGTGCGTATGCTGTGTAATGTTCGGCGAGTTGCAGATACCTGATCTCGGAAGTGATGACAAGCAGATCGAGCAGGGCGGCGATGAAAAAGGCATAGTCGTCGAGAAAAGCCGGAACAGATCCTCCGCCGGTATATGCGTGAACCAGCTGTCCGTCTTCACGCATGTGTTCGAGGAGAAAATCCATGTTTTTTACGGCTATATCCCTGTAAATTTCATCCCCCAGCGCCATATATGCACGGGCATGAGCCGAACACATCAGGGCGTTCCAGTCGAGCAATATCTTGGTGTCGAGTAATGGGGGTACCCGTTTTGCGCGTTCGGAGCGCAGCAGCACTCTCTGCTCATGAAATTTGCGGTGAATGACCGGACTCTCCTCCAGGCCGGCTGAATCCGTACTCCTGTACAATATGTTTGTATGCTCCCAGTTTCCCTCTTCAGTTGCGTTGTAGTAGTGGCAGAATTCTTCAGCAGCTGCCCCCAGCACTTGCTGAAGTTCAGCTTTACTCCAGACGTAAAACTTCCCTTCCACTCCCTCCGAGTCGGCATCCTGAGCAGTATAAAAAGCTCCTTCGGGACTTGTCATTTCTCTGCTGACCCACTCCAGCGTTTCGCGGATGGTGTCGCTGAAGAGGACTGCAAACCGACCGTCGGGATCCTGATTAGTAGCAATCTTACAGGCATCGGCCAGCACCCCTGCAAGCAGTGCATTATCATACAGCATTTTCTCAAAATGCGGGATATTCCACTCCCTGTCGGTTGCATAACGCGCAAATCCGCCGCCAATCTGGTCATAAATTCCGCCCGATATCATTCTTTCAAGCGAAAAAAAAGCATGTTGAAGCGCTTCCGGCTGGCGAAAGTACCAACTGTACTCCATCAGCAACTGGATGGCCATTGTTGAGGGGAATTTGGGTGCACCTCCGAAACCGCCGCAAGCGTAGTCGAACTGCGTCCGAAGCCGCTCGAAAATACTACTCATTTGAATACTGCTTTCATCCTGATTTGGAGGAGAAACTATCGGCGGAGTATCCTTGCTGATGTGCCCGGCAAGTCTTTCGGCCTGCTCCAGTACAGTATCCCGGCGAGTCTCCCAAACATCTGCCATATACTTGAGCACGTCCAGCCAGGATGGACGGTTATAGGCTGGCCGGGGGGGAAAATAGGTGCCTGCATAAAACGGTTTCCCGTCGGGGGTCAGAAAGCAGTTAAGGGGCCAGCCGCCGCCACCGGTAAGCATCTGGCATGCCTCCATATATATGGCATCAACATCGGGCCTTTCTTCCCGATCCACCTTGATGCATACGAAATAGCTGTTCATGACTGCCGCTACAGCAGGATCCTCAAATGACTCCCTCTCCATAACATGACACCAGTGGCAGGTACTATACCCGATACTGACAATAACAGGCTTCTGTTCGGTTCGGGCACGCTCAAATGCCTCCGGCGACCACGGGTACCAGTCAACCGGGTTGTGCGCATGCTGAAGGAGATAAGGCGATGTTTCTTCGGAGAGTCTGTTCATGTTGTGTATTTATATCCGATCAAACATGATCCGGGGCTAAAAGTTGAGACTACACAGGCCCGGTTGCCTCCGCAGTCTGAAATAATACTGTTCGGGCGGACAAAAAAAAACCCGGCTGCGACTTTTCACAACCGGGGTTCCAGCCTATGAAGCATAAGACATCTGAACCAGACAGGAGTCGCGCAGGGTACCCGTATATGCACAGGTACAGAGGCGACGAGCGTTGCTGCACCCGTTCAAGGATACACACTCGTGCAGCAAGAGATTTAAAACGAGCGAACCCGACAGGGTACCCGGCCGTTAACGGACCGTTGGCAGGCAGATTCGATCAGGCGCAAAGCGCCGCAAGGAAGCAGTGATTGATCGGTTTTGATTGGGATGAACGATCAAAATGAAAGGTGAGATCGGTTTGGATTAAAGCCCCTCTCGGGAAACAGTTTCTATGGAACAATATTCATACCAAAAACATACGCATGAG
>CAIYFY010000348.1 GCA_903925535.1 uncultured Bacteroidota bacterium
CGCGGAATTGAAGTGGGGGTGGTTTACGGCCTTGTGGCCACGATTCCTTCCATGTGGATTACCTACAGTTCTCTGGCAGTTTCTCTGACCATGATTCTCACCTGGGTAGCCTACGGTTTTTTCCAGGCCATTGTGCTCGGCGTTATTTACGCCAAAATGAGCCCGTAACCAGTCGGGTATGCTGTTTTCCGGCGGGCGTGTAGTGGGTCACTGCACGCCCGCTGTATTTATGAACGGTACCGAACATTCGCAGTACATCGTGGAATTTGACCTACTTTTGCAGGTCTAAATTCCGAAGCATACCATGTACTCCACCGACGAACAACGACGCCTCTTCGATTTGTCGAAATCGCTGCTCCAGGGCCGGCAAAATGATCTCTTCTCTGAACCTCCGGCGCAAAAGGCAGAAGACCTCCGTCAGGTACTGCAATACCACGAGTGGCGTTATTACGTACAAAACGATCCGGTAATCAGCGACTTCGAGTATGATCTGTTGTACAAGCAACTGGAACAGCTGGAGCGCGAACATCCGGATCTGGTCACGCCCGACAGTCCAACCCGGCGTATTGGTACCGACCTGATGGAAAATTCAGTTCAGGTAAACCACCTGATGCCCATGCTTTCCCTCGACAACAGCTATAACGCAGACGATCTCAGGGCCTTTGATGAATCGGTCAGAAAACTGTGCAAACTGGATGCAGACATTGAGATCGAATACTGCGTTGAACCCAAATACGACGGAGGAACAATCGTCCTGGTTTACGAAAATGACCGGCTTGTACGCGCAGCCACACGCGGTAACGGATATACGGGCGATGAAATTACCGCCAATATGCGTACCCTGCGGACGGTACCCCTCAAGGCTGCTTTTCCAGATATGGTATTTTCAAAACGGAGCTTCGGGGTGAAGCGCTCATCAGAAAGGATATTTTTGAGAAAATAAATGCCACCCGTCAGGCGTCAGGCGAACAAATATTTGCCAACCCCAGAAATGCCGCTACCGGAGGCCTTCGCATGAAAGATCCGAGAGAGGCGGCCGGACGTGGACTGGAAGCCTTCGTTTATCAGCTCGGATATGCTGCGGACGAGCAGGGCAATAATGTACTCGACAAGTTTCGTGCGCACGACGAGAGTATTCATCTGCTCGAGTCATTGTCCTTTAAAACGCCGCTCGTCAGGGCAAATGCTTCCCAGCATCTGCCGGCCACCAGATCCTGCAGCAATATTGAAGAGGTGATTTCTTTCTGTCAGTCGTGGCAGGAGTACCGCGACGAATACCCTTACGAACTTGACGGGATGGTCGTGAAGGTGAACAGCCTTGAACTGCAGGAGCGGTGCGGTTATACCAGCCATCACCCGCGCTGGGCCATGGCCTTTAAATTCAAGGCCAGACAGGCCACCACCCGCCTGCGCGATGTGGAATTTCAGGTAGGTAAAACCGGCGCAGTAACGCCTGTTGCCAAACTGGACCCCGTTCCGCTGGCAGGAGTAACCGTACAGAATGTCAGCCTGCACAACGAGGAGTTTATCCTTTCCAAAGATATACGCATAGGCGACCAGGTGCTGGTGGAAAGGGCCGGAGATGTCATTCCATATATTGTGAAAAGTCTTACAGAATTGCGGGATGGTTCCGAGCGCCCTGTTGATTACCCGAAAAACTGTCCTGTCTGTCACTCGCCGCTCGTCAAACCCGAAGACGAGGCCGTATGGCGCTGCGAAAATGCCGCCTGTGAGGCGCAGGTACTTGCCCGCATGATATTCCACACGTCGAAGGCAGCCATGGATATAGAAGGAATGGGGGAGAGTACCATAGAGCGTTTTTACAAGCTCGGGTGGCTGCACACTATTGCCGACCTGTATCGGCTCGACTACGAAAAGGTAGCCCAACTGGACGGATTTGGCCCAAAATCGGCGACAAACCTGAGGATAGCCGTTGAAAAGGCAAAGGAAAATCCGGTTCAGCGGCTCCTGCACTCGCTCAGCATACACCACCTGGGTCAAAAAGCCGGGAAACTGCTGGCGGCTGAGATAGAACATGTACTGGATCTGAAAGAATGGGATCTGGAAAGATACCAGCAGATAAAGGACGTAGGGCCGGTTCTTGCCAGAAATGTGTATAACTTCTTCCAGAATGAGCAGAATGTATCGCTTTTGCTGGAGATGGAAGCTTTGGGTGTGAATATGAAACAAACATCCGAAGACAGGAAAGCAGATGTCAACACAGAGGGATCCCTGTATGGGAAAAGTATTCTCTTCACCGGCACCCTGTCGCAGATGACCCGCGAGGAAGCAGAGAAACGCGCGGCCACAGCCGGAGCAAGTATTGCCTCCGGAGTGAGTAAACACCTGAATATTCTGGTTGTGGGAGAAAAGGCGGGCTCCAAGCTCAAAAAAGCCCAGGCGCTTGGCTCTGTGGAGATATGGAGTGAAATGGAATTTATTGAACGTACATCAAATTAACAGTTATGCATCCAGTTGATACACTGCAGTTGCACTTCAACCCCGACCAGATGCTTGTGCTGAATGCAGCGATGGCATTCCTCATGTTCAGTGTGGCGCTGGATATCCGTCTGGAGGATTTCAGAAGGGTGGTACAGTTCCCCCGGTCAATAGGGGTGGGCATACTGGCCCAGTATCTGATTTTCCCGCTTCTGACGCTGGCCATCATTGCCGTTTTCAATCCGCCTGCGAGCGTTGGCCTGGGTATGGTACTCGTCAGTATGTGTCCGTCGGGTAACATGACCAATTTTTTGTCGCATTATGCCAAAGCCAATGTAGCCCTGTCGGTAACCCTGAATGCCATCATTATTCTTTCGGCGTCCTTTCTGACTCCTGCCGGATTCCTTTTCTGGTCGGCGTTCGTGCCTGGTTCGGAAGCCGTCAGGCAGACATTCGAGATCAGTTTCAGCCAGATGGTCATCATCATTGTCGAGCTCATTGTTGCACCGCTTCTGCTTGGCATGTGGCTGAACGAGAAAAAAACGGAATTCGTCGCGAAAATAAGACCCTGGGCACAACGCATATCATTGCTAATTTTCTTTTCCATTCTGGTGCTGGCCCTCCTTGGAAACAGGGATAACATTGTCAATTTCCTCGGTTTTGTATTCGTGCTGGTGGCTGTTCACAATGGTGTTGCGCTTGCGCACGGGTATGCACTTGGCCGTCTTTTCAGATTGCCTGAACTCGACTGTCGCACGCTGGCCTTTGAAACCGGCATACACAATACGGCACTGGGTTTGTTGCTGATATTCAAATTTTTCGGAGGACTGGGGGGTATGGCGCTTATTGCGGCGTGGTATGGAATCTGGGACCTGATCACCGGTATGTCGCTGGCCTGGTACTGGAAAAAACGTCCGGTGCAGCAGTAATCAGGGAAATGAACACCGTTCCGCCGAATTCGGTTAATTTTGCGGCCAGAATTGAATGTCATGCTGGAAAAACTGCAAGCAATAAGAGAAAAGTTTCTGTACCTGGAGGAGCAACTGTCGGATCCCGGCATTGTAGCCGATATGGACAAGTCCAAGAAGGTAAACAAGGAGTATAAAAAACTCCAGCCAATTGTCAATGCCGCCAACCGGTACGAAAAGGTGCTGAATGACATGAACAGCGCCAAAGACGTGTTGAACACCGAGTCGGATCCCGAAATGCGCGACATGGCCAAAGAAGAGATTGCCATGCTTCAGCCTGAACTGGATACACTGGAAGAAGCGTTGAAAGTACTGCTTACCCCCAGAGATCCAGAAGACGAAAAGGACGTTATCTTTGAAATCCGCTCGGGAACAGGCGGTGACGAAGCGGCCCTTTTTGCAGGCGACCTTTACCGTATGTATGGTAAATACTTCGCAGAACAGGGCTGGGAGGTTGAGCTGCTCGAGGAAAATCCGGGTACGGCAGGAGGCTACTCCAAACTCGTTCTGGAGGTAAGTGGCGACAATGTTTACGGAAAACTGAAGTTTGAGTCGGGCGCTCACCGCGTACAGCGTGTGCCCGAAACAGAAGCCAAAGGGAGGGTACACACTTCTGCTGCAACCGTGGCTGTACTGCCCAAAATGGAGCCGGAGGATATTGATATCAGAAAAGAGGACATACGAACAGACGTGTTCCGCGCATCGGGTGCGGGCGGACAGCACGTGAACAGAACAGAATCGGGTGTACGATTCACGCACCTGCCCACCGGAGCAGTGGCCGAGAGCACAGAGAGCCGTTCGCAGCACAAAAACCGCGAAATTGCGATGGGGCGACTTATTCAGCAGATAAAAGAGGCTCAACTGGCCAAAGAGGCCAACGCCTTGTCGTCGCAGCGGCGCAGTCTGGTAGGTTCCGGCGACCGGTCGGAGAAAATACGCACATACAACTGGCCACAGAACCGCGTTACGGATCACCGGCTGGAGGGCGACAACAAGAATTTCAATCTGGATCGTGTTGTGGAGGGCGAACTGGGAGATCTGATAGAGGCGCTGACAATTGCCGACAATGCGGCAAAACTTCAGGCCGATGTCGAGCAGTAAGACATATTCCCGTTTCTGGCGCCTTCGGAGAGCGTACAGTGTGGCTGGTGTTGTCATGTTCAGCTACCTGTGGCTGACCTTTATCCGGAAGTTTCGCGGACAGGTATGGTATGAGAATGCCCTGCAGACACTGCATATCCGGAATGCAGAGCGGGTAAAACAGGCTATACTTGAGTTGAAGGGCTTGTTTATCAAACTCGGACAACTCCTCTCCATCATGGGGAATTTCCTCCCCGCGGCCTTCCAGAAGCCCCTTGAAGCCCTGCAGGATCAGATACCGGCCCGGCCGCTCAATGAAGTACGCGACCGGGTTTTCATGGAATTCGGGGCGTATCCCGAGTCAGTTTTCGCGCGTTTTGACGAACAACCACTCGCCGCAGCGTCCATTGGTCAGGCACACCGGGCACAGCTGCATGATGGCACAGAGGTTGTGGTGAAAATTCAGCACCTGCATATAGAGCAAATTGCTGCAGTTGATCTGGAAATAATTCGCAGACTCACTTCTATGGTCTCCTTTTTCTATCATATCAAGGGTATGAACTATATGTACACCCAGATTAAGAAGATGATAGAAGAGGAGCTGGATTTTTATCGGGAGGCTGCCAACATGCAGCTGATCGGTAAAAACCTGGAAAACGAGTCCGGGATCGTGATACCGGAGGTACACACAGCGTACTCCACATCAAGGGTAATGACAACCACCTGGCACAGCGGTGTGAAGATATCCGATCTGGCACAGCTGGACGCCTGGGGGCTTGACAGGAGAGAAATTGCCACCTGTGTGTTGCGGGTATATTCAAAAATGGTGTTTGCGGACGGCTTATACCACGCCGATCCGCATCCGGGAAATATACTTGTGAAAGAAGATGGCACGCTTGTTTTGCTCGATTTTGGTGCGGTAGCAGAAATCAGTCCGGCACTCCGCTCGGGCATCCCGCTGCTGATTGATGCCGCTGTTAAAAAAGACACCCGTGCGATGATTGGTTCCCTGAAAAAGATGGGATTTATTGCAGATGGCAGAGAGGCGGAGAAGATGGCCATCAAAATGATTGGAGCAATACAGGATTTTCTGGAGAACGAAGTTCGTTTCGAGGGAATGAACCTGACAGAAATAAAAGTGAGTCCGTTCAATAACAGCCTCACCAAACTGATCAGTGATGCCGGCCTCAAAGGGCTAAGCGGTGCTGTTCAGGTACCCAAAGACTACGTTCTCTTCAACAGAATGGCAACCCTGCTACTTGGATTGAGCAGCACCCTGGATCCCATGCTGAATCCACTTGATGTGATCAGGCCCTATGCCAGACGCTTTGTATTTGGTGAAAAAGAGAGCTTTTTTACCTTTGCAGGCAGGGCACTGAAGCGGGGAGCTACCAACCTGATTGGTTTGCCGGAAGAAATAAACCGCGTGCTGACCCTTATACAGCGGGGAGAACTGGAGTTCAGATCATTCGACATCCGCGACAGTGCCAGGCTTGTTCACAGTGCACTGAGGCAAATCATATTTCTCATACTTTCGCTGGCCACAGCGGCATTCGGATGGCTGCTGAGAAAAGAGGGAGACGGAGAATTGTCGGGGGTTGTTTTCGGAGGAACAACGGTATGCCTGCTTTTTTTGTTACTGGAGATGAGGCGGGGCAGGAGACTGGAGGATTCAGAGTAAACATTTTTCACAAAATATCTGTTAGAAAGGCCGTTATTACTTCTTGTCATGAAACTGGAGGCAGAAATAAAGAGCACCAAACCCATGTCGCCGCGCGAACGCGCCGTGGTCAATCTTTTGTTTACAGCCAGCTGGCTCGATTGCCGGATTACAAGAATTCTCAGGCCTCACGGACTGACACCACCCCAATACAACATACTTCGCATCCTGAACGGCAGTCACCCGAGGGGTCTTTCCGTACTTGATATCAAAAACCGCATGCTCGACAGAAGCAGCAATGTCAGCCGCCTCGTGGAGAAGCTGCGTCTGGCCGGACTTGCAGAACGTATTCAGCACGACGGCGACCGTCGCATGGTAACAGTAACCATCTCCGAGTCGGGCCGAAAAATGTTGTCTGAAATAAACCTGCCTGATCCGGGGGGGGCCATGACAGAAGCAGAAATGCTCGAACTCTCCCACCTGCTCGACCGGTTCCGGGAGTAGTGAACATTCCGATTAACCCTTTATGACTGATATAATGCTCAGGCTGGAGCTTTTCACACCTTGTGATGACGAAAGGCCGGTTTTTCTCACCGGCAACTTCAACGGATGGGCTGTGCGCGACGAGGAGTACAGAATGACCAGAACCGGTGATGGTCGCTACGAATACAGCTTTCGTTCCATTCCGCCATCCATAGAAGTACTCGAGTATAAATATGTAAAAGGGGGCTGGGAGTCGGAAGAGCTCGGAGAAAACGGATTCCCGCCGGGAAACAGGCGACTGCCGGTTTCCGGCGCATCGGTGCGCGACGTAGCTCATCGCTGGAAAACACATACCCCCGGATACGACCCAGCCTACTATCCGGATATTCAGATATTGTCGAAGCGGTTCAATGTGCCGCAACTGCGCCGTAAAAGGCGTATTTCTGTCCTTCTTCCGTGGGATTATTACCAATCGGGCCGCCGCTACCCGGTACTGTATCTTCAGGACGGACAAAACCTGTTTGAGGATGATGCTCCTTATGGTACGTGGGGCGTTGACAAGCAACTTGCCCGGCTCGCCGAAAAGGGAAAAGGATCGTTTATCCTGGTGGCAATTGACCACGGCGGCGATGAGCGAATCCGGGAGTTCATGCCCTATGAGCATCAAAAGTGGGGAGAAGGGCTCGGTATGGACTACGCCCGCTTTTTGGCAGAAACACTGAAACCCTACATAGACGCCCATTTTCGTACACTGCCCGACAGAGAACATACCGGTATTGGCGGGAGCAGTATGGGTGGTTTGATCAGTATTTATGCGGGTTTGCTGTTCCCGGAAGTTTATTCCCGGTTCATGATTTTTTCGCCCAGTTTATGGGCTGCACCCAGGCTGTTTCTCGAGCCGGTGCGTTTTTCTCCTTTCGCTGAAACCCGAATATACCTGTATGGGGGAGCCAAAGAAGGAGCCGGTGTGCTGGATAATATTTACCGTTTCAGAGACGCTATGGAAAGCAAGGGTTATGATCACAACAAGTTAAAAATCCGTGTAACTGCCGATCCCGAAGGCAGGCACAACGAGGCGCGGTGGGGACAGGAATTTCCTGTAGCTGCAGAGTGGTTATTCTGAAAAACCATATATTGCCCCCAATTTAACCAAACCTTTTCTCATGAGAATAACACTTACATGTTTTTTGGTGGCGCTTTTTGCCACTGTTACTTCCGCACAAGTCGTTGATACGATCCTGTTCGAAAATTTCCAGACCGATAAATTCGGCGACTGGGGTACAGTGCCGCTGGGTGACGACCTTACCTGGATTTCTTTCGATGAAGATGGTTTGCCGCCTTATGACGGCGACGATAACCACCGGGCCTGGTACTTCAGTCAGTTTTTCTACAATGCCGAGGACACCATCACCGGCGAGGTGAATTACTGTGCTGCCACACTCTCGTATCTGGAAGGTTTTGCCGTGGGCAACCGCAACTGGCTTATCACACCCCCTATCGAGGTGACCAACTCCAATTACACCCTGCACTGGAAATCGGCCCCGTTTCAGCTTCCCCGCTATATGGACGGCTATGTGGTCATGGCTGCGGTGGGCTCCAACGACCTGTTCTCCAACGTGTTTACCGACACACTCTTTCAGGCGGCTTCGATGGATGCCATTACCGGATCGGGTAACAGTATAAACCTGTCGAACTTTTCCTTTACGCCGGGATACATTCACGCCGACAGCCTGCGCAACGACGATTATGTTGACCTGTACGCTCCCGGCGATTCAACATTGCTGAGAGGGATTCTGGAACCACACTCGGTGAGTTTGAGTCAGTATGCGGGCCAGACAATCTATCTGGCATTCCTGCACAATGCCGACGACGATTACTTCCTGGCTGTGGACGATGTGCTGGTAACCCGGACACAAACTTCCGGTACTGGAGACCTGAGCGCGGAGGATTTTCGTTTTGTAACATATCCGAATCCGGTTGTAAACTACCTGAATGTTATGTATCGCCTGCCTGAGTCAGCGGACGTGATTATTTCTGTACGCGATGTAGCGGGCAAGACAGTAATCCAGCAGCCGGCAGCGAAGCAACAGGCCGGCGAACAGCAGACGAACCTCGATCTGACAAGACTGCCATCGGGAACTTACACCGTTTCCCTGCAGATTGGCAATACGGTTTTGACTAAAAAGCTGAACAAGGCATAAAAAAAGGTCGCTCCAACTGCATGGAACGACCGGTTTGAAGAAAAACCACCATCTTAGGTACACTCAAATCATTCTTGTATTTCTTTAATCCCTTTTGCCGGTTGCCCCGGAGGTGAGCAAACCACCTCTGGGCAAGCTGGCCGGAGCTTCGGATACACCGTCCGGATCCATCATCATGGGTACAGATCCGTTGGAGATAATTACTTTTGCATTGGGCGACTTGCTGAGTTCGAGCCAGGCTTCGAGCGCCTTGAACTGCAGTATTTCCTGAGAAAGGCCTGCTGAGATAATCTTGTTGGCATCGCTCACACCCTGAGCCTGAATACGTTTCCGCTCAGCCTCCTGCTTTTCCTGCTGCAGAACAAACTCCATGCGCTGAGCCCTCTGTTCAGCTTCGAGCTTGTCTTCGATTGCCTGGGTCAGATTTCTGGGCAGCACAATACTTTTCAAAAGAACGGCTTCCACCTGAATACCTTTCTGGCTCAGCGTTTTCATCATAAGCTCCTGAATGCTTTTTTCGATTTCGGAGCGGCTTCCGGAGTGCATGTCCTTGGCGTAGTAACGAGATGTTACATCGGCCACGGCAGATCGGAAAACAGGAAGGATCAGGGTTGTTTCGTAGTCGAGCCCCACATTCCTGAGCAAATCAGGCGTCTCTTTTTTGGTTACCTGATACAGAATGGAAACCTCACTCTGAATGGTAAGACCCTCGCGGGAGGGTATATTGACAGACACCTCCAGGTTCTCCGTCTGGCCATTTACCTTGATGACCGTAGTGGTAAACGGGTTGAATCCGCGAAGACCACTGGTGTAAACCTCATCGCTGTATTTTCCGAATTTCCTCTTGACAGCGAACTCTCCCTGACGTACAACCGTGCAGGATGAAAAAAACAATGCAGCGGCAGATATAACGGCCACTATTCCGGTAGAAAGTGATTTTGACATGGTTGGACTGTTTTTCTGGTGATCAAAACTTACCGATTGCTTTGCTTGTTTTTTCGATAGCAAAACTATCATGTTTTTTATAAATGCTACTATTGATAAAAGGTTTATTTTTGTGGCAGAATTTGTAAGAAATTGTCAAAAAAGTTTTTTTTCGGTAAATCCGGCTTTTCAACAGAAGGGGTTGCCATGCGCCCCGGATAATTCAGTTACAGTTATGAACTTGCGCTTTACTATCCGCCCCAACGAGAAACTGGCATTAAGAGACCCGGAGTCATCAGAACTGGGCAGAAAAATCGTGCGTCAGGGATTGGTGCTGATGCATAAAATTGGCTACGAGCACTTTACTTTCAGAAAACTTGCTGCAGAAATTGATACCAAGGAGGCCAGTATCTACCGTTATTTCGAAAACAAGCATCGTTTTCTGTTGTATCTCCTGACGTGGCACTGGAATATTATGGAATACACGGTAATTGTATCACTAAGGAATATTGATGATTCTGTCGAAAAGATCAGGGCGTTAATCCGGATAGTTGCCAACGATGCTCCTGATCTGGACGATGAGACGGGACTTGACAGAAATGCCCTTCACGGAATAGCCATGGCAGAAAGCAGCAAGGTGTACCTCATCAAGGAGGTGGACGAGGTGAACAGGGAGCAGCTTTTCAAGCCGTACAAGGATTTGTGCGGACGAATTGCCGGTTTGTTCGGAGAATATGCACCGACATATCCCTATCCGCGCTCACTGGCCAGTACAGTGCTCGAAATGGCGCAACTTCAGCCATACTTCGCACACCATCTTCCGGCACTCACTGATGTTGGAAGAGATGATGATCCGGACAAACTGATCAGTTTTCTGGAAAATTTCGTGTTTTCGGTACTCGACAAATACGCTCCGAAAAAAAATTGATGACCGGGGAGTAATGATGAACCACAAATATCCGTTGTTGTTGCATTAAGTGTTTCAACGCTCATTATATGAACAGAAAAGATTTTCTCAAGAACAGTTTTCTCGGTGCGGGAGCGCTGGCTGTCGGAGGCAGTGCGGTTGTCACGAACGATATTGACGAGCTGAAGCCTCTGCAGATTGTGGGTTTCAACCATATTCCGAATACCGACTCAAAGATTATGAATAATACAGTATTTCACCGTGCGGAAAGCCGGGGCCATGCCAATCACGGCTGGCTGAAGACATATCATACCTTCAGCTTTGCCAACTACTACAATCCCGAGCGAATGAACTTCGGTGTCCTGCGTGTACTCAACGACGACACTGTGGCTGCGGGTATGGGTTTTGGTACTCATCCGCACGACAATATGGAGATTATCTCGATTCCATTGTCAGGCGATCTGGAGCACAAGGACAGTATGGGGAATGTGGCTGTTATCAGAAACGGCGATGTGCAGGTAATGAGTGCCGGAACGGGCATCACACACTCCGAGTACAACAGAAACAAGGACAAGGAGGTAAAATTCCTTCAGATATGGGTATTCCCCAACAAAAGGAATGTAACACCCAGGTATGACCAGCTCACACTGAACCTTGCCGACAGAAAGAATCGCCTCCAGCAGATTTTGTCTCCCAACATGGACGACGAGGGTGTCTGGATACACCAGAAAGCCTGGTTTCATCTTGGAGACTTCGACGGTGGTTCGGAAGTGGAATATCGTCTGAAGGGTGGTTCCGGACAGGGCTTGTATGTATTTCTGCTCAGCGGAAATATTGTCGTGGATGGTCAGGAACTGAATTCCCGCGATGGATTTGGTGTCTGGGCGGTGGACAAGGTACAAATCAGGGCAAGTCAGCGGTCTGAAATACTGCTTATGGAGGTCCCGATGATGGGATAGTCCGGTCCGTCAATCGCGCAGAACGTATCCCTGTCCGAATAAAGTGTGAATCAGTTTCTTTTCGGCACCTTTATCCAGTTTATTCCGCAGGTAATTGACATACACCTCGATTACATTGGTTCCTGTGTCAAAGTTGACATCCCAGACTTTCTCTGCAATTTCTGATTTGGACAGTACGATTTCCGGGCTCCTCATAAAGAACTCAAGCAGCGCGAACTCCCTCGGCGTCAGGAGAATATCCTTGCCGTTGCGAACTACTTTTCTGGAGCCGAGGTCCATCTCCACATCGGCGTAGCGGAGTACATTCTCTCTCCGGGTTGTACTGACCGGGCGGCGCGCCAGCGCCTTCACTCTGGCCAGCAGTTCCCGGAAGTCGAATGGTTTGGCAAGATAATCGTCTGCACCTGCATCGAGACCATTAATCTTGTCATTGGTATCTGAAAGTGCGGTTAGGAGCAGAAACGGCGTACTTATTCCGTTCTTGCGCAGCTCCCTCAGCAGCTGGATGCCAGTGAGTCCCGGCATGGTGATGTCTGAAATAATTACGTCATAATCGCCGCTCAAAGCGAGCCGGAGGCCCGACTGCCCGTCAGTTGCTGTGTTGACATTCCATTCCTGCTCTTCCATGCCCTGTCTGAGCGACTGCAGGGTTTTGATTTCATCTTCTACAAGGAGTATTCGCATGGCATATCTGTTGTGGGAAGGAGATAAAAGTACCCTACCTTTGCGCAAAAATCTGCATTTATACCGGTATTCCCGTTTTTTGCAGTAAAATCATCACAGAGTATGCCTCCGGCCCCCGAAATGCCGGACTTACAGAAAGTAAAAACAGTAATTGCCATGAGCGAAAACACCGACAACGCTACGCTTTTGCAGAATGCCTACGACGAGGCAGGTCGCCGCCTGAGTCCCAAACTCCCGTCCCATGTAAAAAACTACCTCATAGACATTGACGGGACCATCTGCGACGATGTGCCCAATGAGGAACCCGACAGGATGGCTACCGTTGAGCACTACCCGGATGCACTGGAAATTCTGAACCACTGGTATGATGAGGGCCATCAGATATACTTTTTCACCAGCCGGACAGATGAACATCGTCAGGTAACCGAGGAGTGGCTGAACCGTCACGGCTTCAAGTATCACGGCGTAGTGTATAACAAGCCTCGAGGCGGCAATTACCACTGGATAGACAACCACATCGTGAAGGCAACCCGCTACAAGGGAAAATTCACCGAGCTGGTAGTAGAAAGTCACCATATTGAAGTTTTCCCGGACTAAAACATTTTCCCATGCCATTTCAGAGCCAGATTATAGCCATTTTTATCTCCGTTTACGCGAGTGCCTGCGGCACTGACAAATCGGTACCGGGCGATTCCGGGTCCGGATCCATACCATACAACCTGGAAAATCCGGTTCTGGCGTTGTCGCTTGAAGAGGAAGCACTCCGTGAAATTTCCGGATTGAGTCCTGCAGCCTCTCCTGGTCAGTTTGTGGCGATTGCCGACGAGCGGGGGGAGCTGTTTTTTCTGGATTCATCCGGAGCTGTGACTAAACGCGTTCTTTTCCGTGACAAAGGCGATTTTGAAGGCGTTGAAATGGTTGGAAATACCATTTGGGCAGTAAAAAGCGACGGAAAAATTTTTGGCATATCCAACTGGCAGGGTGAAGTGCCTTCCGTGGAAGAGTATAAAACAGAACTCTCCAAGTCAGACGATATTGAAGGACTGTGTTACGACCCCAACAGAAACGCCCTTCTGCTGGCTGCCAAGGGTGATCCGGACAGCACCTATTCCAGAAATGTCTATGCATTCAGTCTGGCAACCAAACAATTGGACGTCAGGCCTGTTTATTCCGTCGAACCCTCTCAGGTGAATGAACTGGTTCCCTACGGAGAATCTGAAAAACACGACAGTTTCAGTCCGTCAGGTATCGCAGTTAATCCGGTCACAGGAGACATTTATCTGATTTCCTCTGCCCTGAAGCGCCTGATTGTTCTGGATGGAAAATCGGGAAAAATCATTTTCGCTCGGAGGATAGACAAGAAGCGGATACCACAACCTGAAGGAATAGCTTTTGATGCCAAAGGAAACCTCTATATCAGCAGTGAAGGAAAGGGTGAAAATGGCCTCCTTTTTCGATTCGACATGCTTTCTTCCGGAAAACAGGTAAATAATCATAGATAGATATGAAAATATTTGCCTTGTTTGGGTCAAAGTAATATCCAATTCCTTTCTGAATAGCTGTTTCAGGTTAACTTTGCGCTCCTTTAACAATCAGACACAACCAACAAATTGACATACAATGCCGGTCATTGAACTCAAAATTCCCAATCTGGGAGAATCCATATCCAGCGTTACCTTTTCAAAGTGGCTCAAACCTGATGGTTCTTCTGTTACCATGGACGAGCCTCTTTGCGAAATAGAAACAGAAAAAGCCAATCAGGAACTTTCTGCCGACTCGGCAGGAAAGTTGATATGGGTGGCCAGGGAGGGTGAAGATCTTCCTGTCGGCGCTCTTTTTGCAAAAATTGATACGGATGCCTCCGGACAGGCTCCGGCGGCTCCTGCACCCGCAAAAAGTGATCCAGCGCCCGTGTCTGCACCGGTTGCCACGGAGAAAGCCGGACACTACGCGGCCGGAACTCCATCGCCGGCTGCCTCCAAAATACTCTCCGAAGCCGGAGTGAACCCTGCCGGTGTTGCCGGTACCGGTCGCGATGGCCGCATCACCAAAGAAGATGCGCAGAAGGCCGCTGCCACTCCCGCTCCTGAAAAGCCGGCTGCACCTGCTGCCTCTCCCGTTGCTGTACCTGCTTCGGCTGCCAGTTTTTCCAGAAACGACCGGCGCGAGCGAATGAGCCGTATGCGTCGTACCATAGCCAAGCGACTGGTCAGCGCCAAGAACAACACAGCCATGCTCACCACTTTCAACGAGGTGGATATGAGCGCACTCATGGCACTCCGCGAAAAATACCAGGAGTCTTTCGTCAAGAAGTATGGCATTAAACTCGGCTTTATGTCGGTATTTGCCAAGGCCTGTGCAAAGGTGCTGATGGAGATGCCAGACGTAAACGCCATGATTGACGGCGACGACGTGGTTTATCACGATTAC
>CAIYFY010000349.1 GCA_903925535.1 uncultured Bacteroidota bacterium
CATCCAAAGTACGGGACAATTTACCACCGGGTATGCCGGCTCCCAACTGATCGGGCAGTATGCTCTCCACCGCCCAGACCATATTTGCCATCTCGTCGCGCATGAAATGCACCTGCTCTATCGGCTTGCTTTCCAGAAGGTTGGAGATTGCGGGGAAGAGATAGAACAGGTCTCTGTTTTTAGATTGTTTGAAAAGCGCAAAATTGCCGTCCGTTGCCTGGCCGCTTGCATCGTTCACTTCAATGAATTCACCAAAAACATCTTGAATACGGATCTTGTGTATTTTACAAACTTCGCCCGCAGGCATCCGGTAAGGGACGAGTAGCCAGTCGTTACCGTACAACAGCCCAAACTCCAGGAAAAGTGTGTCCAGTATTCCTGTCTTGGCCACATCAACTTTTCGCAGGTTAACGGCTCCATCCTCCATTTCCCACCACCTTGCAGCTGGCATTCCTTTGTATGTACAAGGTGTGGGAATGAACTCGTTGCTATGCGTCACATCGCTTAGGGAATTCGGGTTTTCTATGGTGATATCGTCCCAGTCCAGTTTGCCCCCGGGATAAGCATCCGCACACAGTTCCGGATCATTCGCACTATCGGTAGTTAGTTTAAAATGATAATCCAGTGACCGGGTTTTCCAATAGGCCAACTCTGGATATCTGTTTGCAAACCAGACTTGATAATTTCTGATTTTATTATTAATCTCATCCTTGCTTGGGGCAGTAAATTTTGTCGAAATCCAGTTTTTAAGCCCGGAAGCATCAAAATTATCGCCCATTGCTTTCCATACCTCAAGACCGTCTATCTGTGTATCCTTAATGGCCAGGTACAGTTGATAAGCTTCCGGTTGGGATTTTAGTATATCAGGATTTATTTTGTGTATCCCATACTCTTCTCTAAACTTGGGGATTATATCATCCTCTTTCAATAAAGTCTGTAGATATTGTCCGGTATGAATTCGAGTGTACAAATTGTCCTGAAATCCCTCTGCTTCCACAAACGGCTCGATTGGTTGTGACCGGAACTTGTCACCCGGAAGAGCTGAAGCCCTTGCAGCTTCTACGATAACTTTAAAAGGCGTGCCCGCATCCTCTCCGATGAATTCCCCCAATTGCCACTGACGGCAAAGCATCCACAAACCATCCCGGACTTCTGCACGGAAATTACGGGCGTAATCTGAATTGATGTTGCTGCTTTCTATCCGTAGATAACCTATATCCGAGAAAGCACTTTCATTGTTAATATTTATATCATTATCTGGCATGCCTGACTCATTTTATTTGAAATAAACAGGGATGTTTTTATGCTTGGCTGTTTCGAATACAAGCGCCGGCAAAAATCTGCTCCATTTACCCTGCGACAATTCATCCGGATGGATACCTCTGATTGCTCCAAGTTTCAGCGCGTACATTACTGCCCGGATAACCTCCAATTGCGTCCAACCCGATTGAGGAGAGCCTGCTGTTGGTAAAACACTGCGGATAGCCAGCAGCAGCGCCTGAGGAGGTTCAGCATTGGGTTTGTTATAGTTCAGGGAAATACCGGTTGTTTCTTCGGAATATGGGATAGTCTCTATCCACTCATCAATAACAAGGCCGCAAAATTCATTCGGTTCTTTCAACTGGGTTACATCACCATCGAATTCAGCGACAACTGATATTTTATTCCCAAATTGAGGCGTTTTATGACGAGCCCCCAACCATCTATCGTCATTGACATAAGGAAGTTGCCAAATTTTCATGGGCTTTGATTGCGAAGTACTTTGTCGCTCAGTCAGCAA
>CAIYFY010000350.1 GCA_903925535.1 uncultured Bacteroidota bacterium
AAAAGCAAGTACAAGCGTGTACATATTTAATTTAAAAGGACTGCATTGGGTGTCTGACGTGAAAACGGATTAAAATGAGGACGGGCGAAGATAGCAAAAAAAACGGGAGCGACCCGTATTAGTGAGTTGCTCCCGCAAAAATGATTTTTTTAAGCTTACTGTTCTGCTTTTTTCTCGCAGTTGGAAGCTGTTTTACCAGCGCAGCAGGCCTTGCCGGAAGATGCAGAAGAACCGGCGCAGGATTTGCCTGCTTCTGCAGTTTTACCCGCGCAGCAAGCCTTGCCTGAAGTGGCAGATGCACTGCAGCTGGCCGTCTTTTTGGTCATTGCTGTTTTGTCAGTAACAGAAGCGGATGTGCTGACAAAAGTGTTGGCAGACTCATCGTACTTGACACTTACGAACTGAACGTTGCCCTGGGCATCAGCCTCTTTGCGAACGTAGGCAACAGAGCCGTCGCCGTTGGTGCGTTTTTCTATAGATGGATCAGCTGCAGCAGCCTTGGAGGCTTTGTCTGCGCAGCAGGATTTACCGGCAGCGGCAGTAGAGCCGTGGCATGACTGGGCATTGGCAGCGAAAGCGCCGAGAACGAAAGAGAAAACAAAGAAAAGAAGTGCCTTCTTCATAGGTGACAATGATTTGCGGTTTAACAGTTAGACATTTTTGCGAAGCTACCAAACCCGGTAACTCTGCAAAGGTAAAATGTTTTCAACAAAAACTATGCCTGAATCAACCCGTTAACATAGTATTGAATTCTGCAGGGCGACTCACCTCCCGGCGAGGATAGCATTATATCGGGGACGGTCATTAAGCAAACGTATTGCTTCCTTTACCTCCGGATCGTTAACCAGATTCTTGCGAACCTTTCCCCGCTGGAAATAGTATCTTCCCACAATCTCCTGCTCAATTTCGTGCAAAATTCTGTCTTTATAGCGGTTGAGCTCCTCCTGTTTGGCCACCTGAATCTTGCGCTCCAGTGCTTCCAGATCGGCACCAAGCGGCAGATGTTCCTTTTCCGCAAGCGCCTTCAGCTCGTCCAGTTTACTCTCCGATTTGGTTCTGTACTGAAACTTGTGTTTGGGTACATACTGAACAAATTCGTCAAATGCCGTGAACTCGAACACCTCAATCGAGTCAATTTTCGGGTGTTTCAGCGTGTATTCTGTGGCAAAATCGAAAATTACATCCTGTTCAAGCAGCGCCTTCACGATACCTTCAGCCGTGTCAACCGGCAGTACGACATCCGGTTTGACACCACCTCCATCCAGTACAGTACGGCCGTTTCTGGTCTTGAACACAGCCCTTTCAGATTCCGGGATGTCAACAGGAACACCGTCCTTGTATCTCACAGCCTGAATACAGCGACCGGAAGGTATGTAGTACTTTGCCGTTGTGAGCTTGATTTTGGCATTGTATCCGACATCTTTTGTATTCTGTACCAATCCTTTGCCGTAGGTGAGCTGTCCCATCACCACCGCGCGGTCGAGGTCCTGCAGTGCACCTGAAGTGACTTCACTGGCGGAAGCGCTATGACGGTTTACCAGTACCACTACCGGAATATCCTTGTCAACCGGCGGCCCCTGTGTACGCAGTGAAATATCCCATTCTGGCACTTTTCCCTTGGTACTGGCTACCAGTTCTCCCTTCGGTACAAATACATTCACCAGGTCTATGGCCTCGTTCAGAAGGCCGCCGCCGTTTTCACGCAAATCGAGGATAACACCCTTCAAACCCGGATTTTTCTCCTTCAGTTTGATGACTGCTTCTGCCACATTGCCTCCTGCGTTCTGGGTAAAGGTGGTCAGGTTGACGTAGCCTATATTTTCTGCTACCAGACCGGAATGCGGCACATTCGGGATGATAACCTCTCCCCGTTCGAGGGTAATTTTAATCTCCTTTGACTCACCGGGTCTTTGCACCATAATATTGGCCCTGGTGCCGGGGAAACCGCGCAGGAACTGCTGCACCTCCTGTTCTGTCCGGTTTTTGGCACTCTGTCCTTCAATACTGAGGAGTACGTCACCTACTTTCATTCCGGACTTGTGTGCGGGGCTGTTTTCGATAATTTCAGTGACGACTACATAATCGCCCATGCGCTTGCCGGATGCGCCGACTCCATTGTACTGGCCGTCGGACTGAATACGCCAGCCTTCCACATCTGTTTCTGAAATATAGTTTGTAAAAGGATCAAGGCCGGTGAGCATGGCATCGAGGCCGCGACGCATCAGCTGGTTGGGATCGAGCTGATCCACATAGGAATGATTCACCTCCCGGTAGGCGTTGGCGAAAATTTCCAGGTTTTTGGCAATGTCAAAGTACTTGCTTTGGGCAGCCAGGGTGACAGGCAGGATGGTTACACCCGCCAGAACAACCGGCAGTATTCGCTTCAGATTCATGGAATTGAGCTTACGGTTCAGTTTCGGTCAAGAAATTCAGATAAAACAGCAATCAGTTCATTCGGTTTATCGGCATGTACCCAGTGTCCGGCATTTTCGATAACAGCAATTTCTGACTGCGGGAACAAAGTCTTTATTAACGCAGTATCAGCCTCTTTAATATAGTCGGAGCGATCTCCTCTTACAAAAAGCACCGGTTTGTCAAAAGGTTCTCCTGTAACAGCATCGAGTATATCGGGGAAATGCTGCCACAAGACGGGCAAATTCATTTTCCAGGCAAATTTTCCGTCATCATTCCGGGTGATATTTTTGAGAAGAAACTGCCGTGTACCCGTATCGGGGATACGTGCGACAAGAAAATTCTCTATATCGGCACGCGTCTGCATGGCCGACAAATCAGCTCCGAGCAAGGCTTCAAAAATACCTGTATGATTGTCGGCAGCTTTACCGGGGGCAATATCAATGACCACCAGTCTGTCTACCATATCAGGGTAGCTGAGCGCCAGTTGCATGGCAACCTTGCCTCCCATACTGTGACCGATCAGTACGGCAGAATGCATCCAGTGCTGTTCCATGAAATGCCGGATATCCTCTGCCAGCTCTGTATAGGTATGAGAGGGCATATGCGGAGAGCGGCCGTGGTTCCTCAAATCAGGAGTTATCACCAGATACTGACTGGACAGATTCCTGGCTATCGTCTGCCAGTTGTCGGAAAAACCGAACAGTCCGTGCAGAATAATCACAGGTTTCCCTGCGCCAAATTCGCGGAAGTATAGTTCCATGAAGCAAAAATAGGTGTTTTGACCGACAGGCGCCTCACCTGAAATTGATAAGTGCAGCCGGATTCACCGGCCTGCCTTTGTACCACAGCTCAAAGTGCAGGTGCGGACCGGAGGTATTTTCTCCGCTGTTGCCAATGATGGCAATGGCTTCCCCCGCCTTCACGGCAGCACCGGTCTGACGAAGCAAAACAGAATTGTGCTTGTACATGGTAACCACATTATTCGGGTGCTGTATGGCGATACTGTAACCCGACTCCATTGTATATCCGGCGTAAATAACCACACCATCGGCAGCAGATTTGATAGCCGTATTCTTGGGCGCTGCAATGTCGGTGCCAAAATGCGATTTGCCGAGATCAAAACCGGCAGTTATATCGCCGCTGACGGGCGGAATAAAGAACTGGTGCTCGAGCGGAATATCACGCGCACCTGCGAGTATTTCACGGGCAGCGCCGGTACTGCCCGGATCGCTGGTGAACGTGCCTTTTTCTACTTCAATACGCATCTTTTCGTCCTCGGGAATACGGTTAACATCTGATGGCAGTGTATCCGCCGGATTGGCCGGTTGTCCAAGTTTCTCGGAATCCTCCTGTGTGAGACCAGACATATCGCCCGTCAGCAGTTTCCGGAAGCTCTCTGTATAGGTGCGGGTAGCCTCCACCTCTGCCTCCAGATCGCGTACTTTCGATGTGAGAAGAGCAATTTCCGAGTCGCGCTGAAAATCACCATAACCAGGGATGTAACGTTTGACAGGTGTCCATATAATCAGCATGACCACCAGAATGGCTGTGCCGACAATCAGGGAACTCACCGCGATATAGACTGACAGCGGAGTGAGTTTCATGGAGGTTACCTCCTCAAACGTGTCATCATTAATGACCAGAAGACGATACTTGTCCTGTAATTTTTCCATGAGTTTCCTGTCGCTGTCACCATGACGACGAAAGAAATCAAGGAATTGCCGGATGAAAACAATAAATTTCTGCATTTTTTCAAAGAATCGGCTCGGAGTTGATTGTGCTCCGGAATATGTCATCAGACAATATTCCCCCGCAAATATCGGTAAATAACCCACAAAAACCTGAACCGGGTTGTTAAATAGATACTGCTCAGGCAACCATCTGCCCGGTTCAAGCGCCATTTTTGCCGCTGAAATGATAAAGCGAAAGTCTGTTTTCGGCAGACTATCAATACTTTTGCTAAAAATTCTGCTCTCGTATTCTGGCATGAAAAATATCTGGAGATTATCTCTCATCACTGGCATGTTCATTTTGCCTCTTCTCGGCTGCGTCACAACAAAGCGCAAGGGAGAGGAAACCAGTAAATTCAAGAAAAACTACCACAGTTTCACGAACAAGTATAACTACTGGTTTAACGCCGACGAGTTATTTCGCCTGTCTGTAATCAAACTTGAAACAGAATACAAAGACAATTACAACCAGATTCTTGAAATCTACCCCTACGCCGCCGCCGACTACAAATCGGTCAAGGCTGATATGGACAATGTAATCATCAAAGCGGCTAAAGGCATTGTAAAACACCGGCCCGGACGGTGGGTTGATGACAACTATCTGCTCATTGGACAGGCGCAATTCATCAAGCGCGACTTCGAAACGGCGGAGGAGACCTTCAGTTACATCCAGGAAGAACAGGACCCCAAAAACAAGCGGGCAGTAAAGAAAAGCAGCGCACAAAAGAAAAAAGAGAACCTGAAGAAGGCTGCTCAAAAAAAGAAGGAGGCAAAGAAGAAAGCGGCTGCCAAAAAGAAAAAAGAGGCTGCGAAGAGAAAAAAACAGGGCATAAAAAGCAAGCCAGCCCCGGCAGCTTCAGCCAGTAAAACTGCATCGCCTACCCAGCCGGTGACGCCAAAAGCACCGAAAAAAGATACAGAATCATCAAAGGAAAACGCTGTAAATCCTTATGATGAACCCTGGGGACGAAAAAATGCCTATCCGAATGCCATGATCTGGTATGGTCGCACCATGACTGAGCGCGAAAATTACGACGAGGCAGAGTTTCTCTTCAGGAATCTGTGGGAAGACGGATACCTGCCCAAAAGTCTTTACGATGATCTGGCTACCGCAGAAGCACATCTGTATATCAGGCAAAAAAGGTATGACAAGGCCATTGAACCACTCAGAAATGCCATAGCATTCACCGAAAACAAACGCAAACGGGCTCGTCTTGCTTTCATACTGGCCCAGCTCTACGACCGGTCGGGCCAGTATGATCAGTCGTATGAAACCTATAACGAAGTGCTCGCCAATCTGCCTGCCTATGAAATGGACTTCAACGCCCGTCTCCAGCAGACCTACGCAGGATGGGCGCACGGGAAGACAAGCGCAGAAGATGCTGTCAAAACACTTGACCGCATGCTCAAGGACGATAAAAACCTTGAATACCGCGACCAGATTTACTACACACTTGCCATGATTTCTCTGAAAGACGGCAAGAAGGATGACGGCATAGCCAACCTCCGCAAATCGCTCTCGTTCGCAGAGGGGAATAACGCCCAGCGGGCTGAAACCTATTTGCTGCTCGCAGATCTGTATTTCGAGGGAGAGGATTTTGTGTCGGCAAAACTTTACTACGACAGCACGCTTACCGTGCTGCCGACAACTGATGAACGCTTCAAAAGAGCGCAGGACTATGCGTCAAATCTCAAGGATATCGCGCGCCTCATACAGACAATAGCGGCTAACGACAGTATTGTGCGCGTATTCAAAATGGGCCCCGAGGAACGTAAAGAACTCGCAAAAGTGCTCAGGAAACAAAAAGAGGCCGAGGCCGCAGCAAAGGCCGCAAAGGCAAAGCCTGTTTCAGCTGCCGATGCAGCAAAAGCAGCAGCCCCCACGCCGCAGGCCGGCCAGAAACCATCCTCTTTTTACTTCTATAACGACGCGTTCGTAAAAAAAGGAAAGAAGGACTTCACCCGTATCTGGGGCGAACGAAAACTGGAAGATAACTGGCGAAGAAGCAACAAGATTTCAGCCGGAGCAGACGCAGCCGCCGCAGCTGATTCAAGCAGTACCGATGCCGCCGCTGAAGCTGACCTGAAAGATCTTTTCGCCAGTATTCCCAAAACAGAAGAAGAGCTGTCGGTTGTACACATGGCTACCTACGAGGCCATGTACCAGCTTGGCACTCTTTTCCGCGACAAACTTCAAAATAATATCCGGTGTGTGGGTACACTGGAGGATATGCAGGTGCGATACCCGGATACCGCGCGATATGAAAAGGAAACGTGGTACTACTGCTTCCTCGCTCATAATGACCTCACCAATACCGAACGGGCAACCTACTACCTCGAAAAACTTAAAGGAAAGTATCCAAACAGCGCGTTTGCGCGCGTACTCACAGACCCCAATTTCCAGAATGCGGCCAAGGAGCGGGAGCGGGAGCTGAATAAATATTACGAGGAAACGTTCCGAATGTTCCAGTCAGGGTCATATAAAGAGGCCTACACCCGCTGTCAGGATGCCCCCAAAAGATTTGGTTCGCAGAATGCACTGATGCCTAAATTCTTCCTGCTCAGCGCCCTTTGTGTAGGTAACCTGAGCGGTAGTGAAGCATACTGTTCTTCTCTCGGCGAGGTAGTCAGTCGTTATCCCGACAGTCCGGAGGCTACCCGTGCCAAGGAAATAGCCCGACTGCTGAGTTGCAAAGGCTTTGAGACCGACGACAAAAAGAAAGCCGACGGCCCCATTGACGACGCATTCACCGTTGAAGACGACAAACTTCACTACTTTATCATCGCACTCAGGGGTGACAATGTGCGGCTGGACGATATCAAAGCTTCCATTACCGACTATAACAGGGAAAACCACAAACTCGAACAACTCCGGATTTCCAATATTTTCCTGGGAACTGATACCAACCTGCCTATCGTTGTGATAAGAAAATTTGACAACAAGGATCAGGCAATGAAATACTACGATGAGGTGAAAAACCGAAAGGACTTCCTCGGCGAATCCGGCAAGAAAACCTACGACAAGGAGTACTTCGCGGTGACTCAGGAGAACTACAGACGTATCCTGAAAAACAAGACTCTCGATGGCTACCGCGACTTCTATGAGGAAAACTACCTCAGGTAATACTGATCTTAACGCTCATCTTCAATGCAGGATTTCATGAAAAAATTTCTCTTTTTCGCAGTTATTTTCGCTGGCATGGCGGTTACTGCTCCGGCCTGTGCACCCAAAACCGGCTGTCCGGCCAATGAAAGCCTGAAAGCCGACATGTCTAAAACCAAAAAGAAAAAGGGCAGCAATTCCGACCTTTTCCCCAAAAATATGAAAAAGAAGATGGGAC
>CAIYFY010000351.1 GCA_903925535.1 uncultured Bacteroidota bacterium
AGTACGCGACTGGGTTGAACTGTCAGTTGATTTCGACTTGAGGGGCGAAGGTAAGTTTTTCCGAATACCTTGGAGCCTCTTGTCAAAAAATTTAACGTAATAATGTGAAAGTTTGCTTTAAACGGTGAAACCCGCACTTCTATTTTGTCAATTTTGTTAAGGCGTAAGATAAATATGAATGGCCATGCTCACATGGCAAAAAAACGCTATTTATCTTCTGAATTTTCTTTCAAACACCCTGGTATTCCCCCTGTCATCGGTTACAGAAAGCGATAAAACGTGTTCTCCGGGGCCTGTCCTGTCGTCAAATACGTGGGTCAGACGTGCCCGTTTTTTATCATATTCAAACAGTACCCATGCTCCGTCAACCGTACCGCGGTATTGCATTCCGTTAGCCTGGCCAGTTACCGCAAAGTTGTCGTTAATCCTGAATGCCATCGTGGATTTCTTGCGCATATCAGGGCCGAAAACCACGGGAGTGATGGTTGGTGCCGTTGTATCAGCCATTACGCAGAAACTCCCGAAATGGCGTACCCTGGTTGACAAAACATCTCCGTTCCATTCTCCGCCACAGTTATCAGGGCGCCCTTCTCCCACGTTCGCTATGACTGCTTTCCCGCGAAATTTTTCGGGCACCTCATGGGTCCGTATGCTTACATCATAGTATTTATGTACCGGGGTGAGGTTGTCGTGCAGGCGATACACCTGGGAGAAAGCACCCGGTACGGGAGGCTTTGTCTCAAACTGCAATCCGAGTTGCTCATAGAGCGTTCCGTACGGTATGAATGCAGAAAAATCGCCTACATCAATCTGTGTATCCCCATCAAAGGGTACATCGAACTGGTAAGGAGGGCTGACAAGCGTTTCCATGGCTTCGGCATCGCGGAGTACCCAGAAGATCAGTGTATTGGAGTTGCCGAGTGCATCAGCAATCTTTATTTTTATCTGTACGGGTTTATCCTTGTACAATTTGATGGCGCCCATGGAAGGCGTGATGGTGTAGTTGCTGAGTTCATTTCCGGGCAGGACGAAGCAGCGGTGGAACCAGGCGCCGTATCTTTTTCTCGCGGAGTAGTCAATGTGCGCGTTCAGATACCGTGTTTCATCAAAATCAAATGTTTCAGCGGTCCACTCAAAAGCCAGCTGGTCGTCGGCCCACATTGTTACTGAATAGACGCCGTTGTCATTTTTTCTTCCGTTGGTGCGGTCGTAAGCTTTTACACCGAATCCCACGCGCCATGCACCGATTCTGACCGTGTCATCGGCCAGTCCGATATGGCCTGTTTTGTCTTTCATCAGCGGGAAGGGCTTGCTTGAGAGCACTTCTCTTTTTTCATTCAGCACATAAAATTTCATGTCGCGAAATTCGGGTGCGATATTATCCGTCACCGGAATACCGAGCAGCAGCGGGTTGACACTTCTACCCTGCGGGTCGCGTACTTCAAAGTGCAGGTGAGATCCTGCCGAGCTGCCGGTATTGCCCATTTTGCCAATTTCCTGGCCTTTTCTCACCGGAAATTTTGAAGTTGGCGGGTTTAACTCGATTTCGAAGCGCTCCCTTCGGTACTGATTTTCCCTGACAAATGCCTGAATTTCTGGCGAAAACCTGTCGAGGTGAGCATAGACGGTAGTATATCCGTTGGGATGTTTTATGTACAGAACATTTCCATATCCGTTACAGCTGACCTTGATCAGATCAATATATCCGTCGGCCGAGGCGAGAATGGGTGCCCCGGTAACACCATCAATATCCACGCCGGCATGGAAGTGATCGGGGCGCAGTTCGCCGCAGGTGCCGGTAAGCGCAACAGCACCGGGTACCGGCTGACCGAAATAATCTTTAGGGTGTATAACCGGATCGGGTTCATGAATAAACTGCAGGCCCGGGTTATCCCTTCCGGTGAGTAGCATCCAGCAAACGGGTAACATGCCGGAAACAAATATGGTAAACCTCCAAAAATGATTCATAATGGCAAATTTAGGCAAAAGCCTGTATAATTGATAGCTTTGGCGGAATTTACTTTGTTATAAAGGGAAATATTGGCAAAAAAAAGTCCCGAATCATCTGTCATAAGACGATTCGGGACGAAGTGCGCGATGGTAAAATATAGCGCGAAAGTATGTTACAGTTTGGATTTCACCTCATTGACAACATAGGATTCGACCACGTCGCCTGCCTTGATATCATTGAAGTTTTTGATGGTAAGACCGCACTCGAGACCGGCTTTAACCTCTTTTGCATCCTCTTTGAATCGCTTGAGCGATGCGAGTTCGGCGTGCTGGCTGGGGTTGGCCGGATAAACCACGATACCGTTGCGGATAACCCTGACGTAGTGGTTTCTGCTGATTTTGCCCTCCTGAACCTGACAACCTGCGACAGTTCCCACCTTGGAAATTTTGTAAACCTCGCGGATCTCGACCTGACCCATGATTTCTTCTTCCTTGACGGGTTCAAGCATGCCTTCCATAGCGGACTTGATTTCCTCGATGGCCTCGTAGATGATGGAGTAGAGCTTGATTTCCACACCTTCTTTTTCTGCGAGTTTGCGCGCTGTGAGTGACGGGCGCACCTGGAAGCCTACGATAATGGCATCAGAGGCGGATGCGAGCATGACATCGCTGTCCACAATTTGTCCGACTGCCTTGTGAATAACGCTGACCTGAATCTTCTCCATGGAGAGTTTGATCAGCGAATCGCTGAGTGCCTCCACTGAACCGTCCACGTCACCTTTAACGATAATCTTGAGCTCCTTGAAGTTGCCGAGCGCCAGACGGCGTCCGATTTCTTCGAGCGAGATACGCTTGGTAGCGCGTGTGGCCTGTTCGCGGATAATCTGGGCGCGTTTGCTGGCAATTTCCTTGGCCTCGCTTTCGGAGTTGGCCACCTTGATTTTTTCACCGGCCTGCGGAGCTCCCGGCAGACCGAGAATGACCACGGGTTGGGCCGGGCCTGCGCTCTGTACTTTTTTGCCGCGTTCATTGAACAGTGCCTTGACGCGGCCTGAGAATTCACCGGCAATCATGGGGTCGCCCACGCGAATAGTTCCGTTCTCGATGAGCACTTTTGACACATATCCGAGACCCTTTTCAAGAGATGCCTCGAGGAGTGTACCTACTGCGCGTCGTTTCGGATTGGCCTTCAGTTCAAGAATTTCGGCTTCGAGGAGCACCTTTTCGAGCAGTTTGTCAATATTGGTACCCTTTTTGGCCGAGATATCCTGGCTTTGATATTTTCCGCCCCACTCTTCCACGAGGAAGTTCATCTGGGCGAGTTCGTTCTTGATACGTTCCGGATCAGCGCCGGGCTTGTCAATTTTGTTGATAGCGAATACAATAGGAACGCCTGCTGCCTGGGCGTGGCTGATTGCCTCGCGGGTTTGCGGCATGATACTGTCGTCGGCTGCGATCACGATAATAGCGATGTCGGTTACCTTGGCGCCGCGTGCACGCATGGCCGTGAAGGCTTCGTGACCGGGTGTATCGAGGAAGGTAATCTTTCCTGATCCTTCGCCGACACCCACTTCATAGGCGCCGATGTGCTGAGTGATACCACCGGCTTCACCCTGTGCGACATTGGCCGAGCGGATATGGTCGAGCAGCGATGTTTTACCGTGGTCAACGTGACCCATAACGGTAACAATAGGCTGGCGGGGGAGGAGATCTTTCGGATCATCAATTTCCTCCTCTTCGACTTCCACCTGTTCTTCGGCGGTGATGAATTTGACTTCGAATCCAAATTCATTGGCTACCAGTTCGATGATTTCTGCATCGAGGCGCTGGTTGATGGACACGAAGATACCGAGTGACATACATGCCTTGATGACATCGGCCGGCCTCACATCTATGAGAGAGGCGAGGTCTGAAACCGAGATAAACTCGGCAACCTGCAGTATCTTTTCATTTTCAGCGCGCTGCTGTTCGGCCATTTCTGCCCTTTCGCGCATTTCTTCGCGCTTGTCGCGGCGTACGCGCTGACGTTTGCGATTGGCACCTGCACCGATCCGTGCCATCGTCTGGCGGATCTGGTTTTCAATATCCTTTTGGGATACTTCCTTGGACACTTCAGTGCGGCCCCTTCCCTTCTTGTCGCCCTGATTTCCGGCGATTGTCTGTTGAATGGACTCGGCAGTGATCGGTTGTTGAACCTTCCTGCGTTTGCGTTTCTGGCGTTCATCGGACGATGAGCCTGCACCACCGCCTTGCTGGTTGCCGCCACCCTGTGGCCGCTGGCCTGATGAACGGTCCTGATTGTTGCCACCTTGCTGATTACCTCTGTTGCCCTGGTTCTGGTTTCCACCGCGGCCATCGCGGCGTCCCTGATTGCCGCGGTCATTGCTGCTGCTGCCGGACGAAGATGGCTGTGGTTTATCCAGATTGATTTTGCCCAGGATCTTCAGTCCGCGCAACGTGGGTGCATCTGCCCGGATGACATCATCCGTTGGTGCAGTTGCTGGCGTCGCGGGTGATGGAGGTGTTGCCGGTGCTGGAGGGGGAGGCGCTGGATCCTGCTTTTTGGGAGGAGGGGGAGCCTGAACTTCCTTTTTCTGTACTACAGGTTCCTCTTTGGCAGGGGGTGGCGGAGGAGGAGCCTGTTTGGGTTCTTCCTTTACGGGTTGCGGCCTTGCTGGCTGGGCCTTGGGTTTGTCGAGATCGATTTTTCCCAGGATACGCAGTCCTCCCGCTCGTTCGCGACGAGGTTCGGGGGCCGGTTCCTCTTTTGCTGCCGGTTGAGGCGGCGGCGGCGGCGGGGGTGGAGTTGCTTTGGGCTCCTCCTTGGGTGCTGCCGGCTCGCGGGGAGGGAGCATGGAGGGGCGAGGTGTTGCTGGCGTGGAAGGCGCGGAAGAGGCTGGAGTTGTTGTAACAGTTGGCGCGGGCGGTTCCTTTTTCAGTACGGGCCGTGCGAGTTTGTCTGCCTCTTTTTTGATAGCCAGGTCTTTCTGGAACTCCTTCTGGAGGACCAGCAGCATTTCATCGCTGATGTCGGCAGTAGGTTTTTCCTCAACACCCTGAAATCCCTTGTTGTGAAGGGTTTCCACGATGGTGTGCAGACCAACGTTAAATTCCTTTGCTACC
>CAIYFY010000352.1 GCA_903925535.1 uncultured Bacteroidota bacterium
GACTGGCCGGGACACAAATCAGTGGAGCCTCCTGCTGCGATAACCGGTGAAACCGGGAGAGAAGTTGATGTCACCGCGATAGCATTTGACTGGCTCCCCTGTCCGCAAGAATTAGAAAAGGTGGCTGTGTAGTTGCCTGCAACTGACACATTGATGCTGTTGCCGGTTTGACCATTCGACCAGTTGACAGTACAACCCGAACAGACATTCGATGCTGTCAGCGTTACTGACTGGCCGGGGCACAAATTAGTGGAGCCTCCGGCTGCTATTGCAGGGGCAGCAGCCGGAGGAGTACAACCGTACTGGGTGACAGTAATACTTCTGTTTAATCCTCCACACCCGGTAACATTAATTACAGCCGTCCGATCCTGTACAGAATTGTTCGGGGCGCAAGTAAAGCCTGTCACTGTACTGACATTACCTGACAAAGGGCTGACTGTCAGCCACAAGGGAACATTTTGAACAGTCCATGAACAATTGGCAGAAACAGTTACTGCGTTTGCACCACCGCCAGAGGCGAATGTCAACGCATCAGGATTTACTGTGAGAGATTGCTGTGAGCAAGTGTAATTGGCGCTCCATCCGGGATATGTTCCGGAAAAGTCCGTTTTGAAAGTAATAAACATCTTTCCGCTGGATGCAGTGATCGCTGGCGGGAGCGTGTTTCCTTCAAATTCTCCCAGTACAGGTGCACTTTCATCTTCCCCATTGTAAACTGTCACAAATTCAAAATCTTCAGTATGAAAGGAGGTAAAATTGAGCGTCACACTGGCCGCACCCGGAGGGGCAATGGTCCATGAGCAATCAAGATCATTGGAGTAATTGTTATTGCCACTTCCGTCTGAAACCGTCCCTGTGCAGCTGGTCAATACCGTATTCCCTTCACAGGTGCTTTCACTGGCTCTTCCTGATAACATCATGGAGAATATCTGGGTGCTACCGGTAATGGTGCCTTTGTGCGATATTCTGATGGTGTATTGACCGGGTGGCAAATCATCAACATAAACCTGTTCTACATTGTCACGAAAATTGTCGCCCGTATCGGCAGCCTTGTCCGGATCACCCGGATCAAGTACCCATGGATAATATACGGTGCCATCAATTGAATTGAGGATTCTCAAATCGAGATCGTTTACAAGGCGCAACTCTGTCGGATTCAATGTGTTGGAAGATACCGGCCCCGGAGGATCTGTCCACGCAACAGTAACTTTTACAGGGCCCGTGCCATCATGATAAAAGTTGATGTTCCTGACAGTTCCGTTGGCTATACTGTCTCTGGAGTACAGACGATCACGACCTTGAACAAGCGCACTCTGACTGATAAATTCAGCGGCGGCACCAATGTTTACAGTACCCCAGCCTGAACGATAATCCGGACCGTAGCCTTCCTGATTGGCGGTGTGAATAACAAGAGCCTTCATAGCCGATGCACGCAAGGTAAAACCCGGATTCACACTACTGTAGTGTTGAAGAAGTAAATTCAGTGATCCCGCAACAGCGGGAGTAGCCATTGACGTACCGGACAATGCCTCGTATGATACATTGCTGGTTGCAACAGACGAAATGACATTTACACCGGGTGCCACCACATCCGGTTTGATCCTGCCGTCATCAGTAGGCCCCCAGTTGCTGAAAGTTGACATCGTCTGGAAAAAAAGACCATCATCTTCCTCAACAGAGACTGCTCCAACCGTCAGGATGTTCTTTGCACAGGCCCAGGTGGACATACAGCCATATCCGGAAGTGTTACTGTCCTTGTTTCTGCTCGTTGTGCTGTTTATCCACACCCCGCTTGAGTTCATGACTTTGTGTGTACTTCCCGGCGCAGGGCCATCATCATTACGGTCGTTACCCGCAGCATACACAGGCAAGTGGAAAGGTGCATTCCTCACAATGTTATCGAGCGCGACTGATTCCGAATTGTAAAGTCCGAATTTGTAATCTTCTGTCTGACTGATGGCGGTGTTTCCATACCAGTACCAACCATCGTCTTCATAAGACCACCCACAAATTTTACCATACGAGTGGCTTGAAATACGTGTCAGATTCGGACTTGCCGAAGCGGCAGCCATCTCGGTAAAATTTCCATTCAGGTCGTAGGCATCCAGATTGGCTTCATACGACATCCCCCTTGCATCTGTATTCAGATACCCGCCAATCAGAGTACCTGATACATGAGTGGCATGATCGCCAACAGTAGCAGAAGTGTTATCTTTTTGGGTTATCCTGCCGGCAAGCGCAGAATGCGTAAGCAATGGCCGGCCAATTTCCCAAACTGCCAGTTTTGTACCACTCCCTGTCAGGCTCAGACCGAGATTTCCGCCCGGGTAGAGCTCGCTTGTTCCAAGAAACCTGCCAGTTATATAGTTATTTGTCTCGGCGTAATTAAATTGTCCCAGATCGTCTGTTCCAACAAGAAAAATACTCCTGCCTTTATAGTTGCCGATCACAGGATATCCCCGGGAATTGGCAATAGCAACCGCACGTTCCCTGTTTGAATAATATCTTATACTGTCATTTCTGGCACATTCAAGCAAATATGCTGATTTTGTCTCACTGTAAATAGTACTTGTGGAATCACCCAATGATGAAGTCACTGTTTGAGACCAGCTCGTATTCGGAGAAACCCCCAAAAAGATAACATACAGCCAGACGATGATTTGAAAGTTGTTACACCTTCCGGGCATTGCGATTTTAGTCGAATTCATATTTTTGGATTTTATGAAAAACTGTAATTTTTTCAGCGAAAATTCAAGAAAACAGGCTAGTTCCATGCATTTAGTCACAAAACAAATCATATCATTCCACCCTGTATCAAATGTTTCACCGCTGGTGAATACGGTTTCACAGGGTGTCATTCCTGATTCATATCTCGGTCATCCGGGTTCTTCTGACCCCGCTTGTCGCGGTGTA
>CAIYFY010000353.1 GCA_903925535.1 uncultured Bacteroidota bacterium
AGTAATTGACAGACACGAGCACCAGTTGCAGTTCGTTCGCCGGTTCCCCAAAGAACTGAATCCGGAAATCTGGACGGAAATGATTGTCGGGTTGTGTGAGAAAAATAACATCTGTCCGGCTGATATTGATCATTTTTTCCTCACCCAGATCAACATTAATTCGATCCACGAAACGATGGACAGGCTCGGAGTACCCAGGGAAAGAGCCGCCACCATCATGCACGACTTTGGATACACCGGCTCGGCGTGCATCCCCATGGCATTCGATCAGTGGGTACAGGCAGGAAAGGTGAAAAAAGGAGATAAAGTAGTATTCGTTGGTTCCGGGGGTGGACTCGCTTTCGGCGCCGCATTGTTTGAAATGTGATGATGGAAGTCTGGCAACAAGATTGGGCAGCAAAATGGGCTGTTTACAGTCCCGACAAGATTGCGATCAGGGAGCATGAGCGCGACCGTACATGCACGTACAGTCAGCTGAACAGACTTGGAAACCGGCTCGTACACTACCTGAGGTCGGAATATAATCTGCAAAAAGGCGACCGGGTGGCCATTCTCGCCGAATTTTCCATTGAGTATATCATCGCTTTTTCTGCCGCGCAGAAGGCGGGCATCATACTGGTTCCGCTCAATTACCGGCTGGCTTCTGCTGAAATCGGGTATTTGTTGCATGATTCCGCGCCTGCACTCCTGATTGTGGAGGAAAAGTTTGCACATATATTACCCGATGTTTCTGTGCCTGTCATCAGCATCGGGGAACTTGAGGGAATACTCAATCCCGATTTGTTGCTTCCTGAAGACAACGCCGTTGCACTTGCGCCGTTGTTTGAAGATGATCCGGTATTCATCCTGTATACCTCCGGAACCACCGGCTTCCCGAAAGGAGCCCTTTACACGCACAAAATGCTGTTCTGGAATAGCATCAACACAGCTATTTCACTGATTATCAACACAGAAAGCCGTACGATTAATGTCATGCCACCTTTTCACACGGGTGGCTGGAACGTGCTGGTCACGCCATTCCTGCACCATGGCGCCTACGTTTGTCTGCTGAAAAAATTTGAGGCAGGCATTGCGCTCGGGTTACTCCAGCGTGAACGCTGCACCATTTTTATGGGTGTACCCACCATCCTTCAGATGATAGCCCGTGATCCGGGTTTCGAAAAGGCGGATTTCCCTGATATGATCTATCTGATTGTAGGTGGAGAGCCCATGCCGATTCCGCTGATTGAGCAGTGGCACGCCAAAAAAGTGCCCGTGCGTCAGGGGTACGGCATGACTGAGGTAGGGCCCAACCTCACCTCACTTCATCAAAACGATGCTATCCGTAAAAAAGGTTCCATAGGTCGCCCGAATTTTTACGTGCAGACAAGGATTGTTGACAGCAACGGACAAGATCAGCCACCCGGAGGGGCACCCGGTGAACTCTGGCTCCGGGGCCCGATGGTCATGCCCGGTTACTGGAATAACCCGGATGCCAGCAATGCCGCGTTTTCCGGTGACGGATGGTTCCGGACGGGCGATGAACTGTACCAGGACGATGAAGGCTACCTTTTTGTGGTGGACAGAATCAAGAATATGTACAAAAGCGGGGGAGAAAATGTGTATCCCGCCGAGATAGAGCGGGTACTTGTCCAGTTCCCGGGCGTTGCAGAGGTGGCAGTAACAGGCGTGCCGGATGAGAAATGGGGCGAAGTGGGAAAGGCGTTTGTGGTCATGCAGAAAGATGCTCCCTTCGATCCGCAGGCATTGTCCGATTTCTGCCGGGAAAAACTTGCCAGATTCAAGGTTCCAAAATATTTCCAGCCCATGGAAAGCCTCCCAAAGACGGATTCAGGTAAAATTAACAGAAATCAACTAAAAAAGTCATGAACACCTCTGCACAAACGATTCTGACCCCCCGACTGAACGTGCATGTCCGTTTCAGCGGTCCCGATAACGGTATCCCTGTACTGTTTATCCATGGAAATGCCTCGTCGTCCATTTTCTGGAAAGAAATCATGGAGAATCTTCCCTCCGGATATCGGGGAATAGCCCCTGATCTGCGCGGCTACGGCGATACGGAGGATGTCCTGATTGATGCCACCCGCGGACTGGGCGACTTCACCGATGATTTGCTCGGCCTGCTCGATACCCTCGGTATCCGCGAATATCATGTGGTGGGTCATTCGCTGGGCGGTGCTGTCGCATTGCATCTCACAGCTGCCGACAGCAGACGAATTCAGTCAGTTACGCTGGTGAATCCGGGCTCACCATTCGGTTTTGGAGGAACCAAAACAGTGGACGGGCAGCCTTGCTGGCCCGATTTCGCCGGTTCCGGTGGCGGCATTGTTAATCCGGCTTTTGCCCGATTGATTGCAGAAAAATATCGTGGAACCGAGGATCCGCAGGCCTCGCCCCGGGTAGTGATGAACAGTTTTTACTGGAAACCGCCTTTTGTACCGCACTGGGAAGAGGAACTGCTGGATGGCCTCCTGAGCGAGAAAATCGGTCCGGACAAATATCCCGGTGATATGGTTGCTTCTGAAAATTATCCGTTTGCTGCGCCCGGTGTGCTGGGACCAGTGAATGCCATGTCACCCAAATATGTACATGATTCAGTAGAGAGATTAGTTCAGAGCCCGGCGAAACCACCTGTCCTGTGGATCAGGGGTTCCGATGACCAGATTGTATCCGACAATTCGCTGTTCTGCTTCGGAACACTTGGCAAACTCGGATTCATACCCAACTATCCGGGGGAGGATGTTTATCCGCCACAGCCCATGGTCAGCCAGACACGGCATGTACTGGATCGCTACACGGAGGCGGGCGGACAATACCGTGAGGTCGTGATGGCGGAGACCGGTCACAGTCCGTTCATTGAAAAGCCCGGGGAATTCATGGAGCATTTCGGCGCGCACCTGAGCGCGTGAAACATATCAAACAATTTCACCAACCAAACATCAATTCAATTGACATGAAATTACTGAAATTCTTTCTGATGGGCCTTATTGTGGCCGGTGTAACCTTCCAGTCGTGCAAAGACGAGGAGAGCAAGGGTACTTGCAGCGACGGCATCCAGAACCAGGATGAAACCGGCGTTGACTGCGGTGGTGTGTGCAACGAGTGCCGCGAAGGCATTCAGGGCACCTGGAAATCATATCCGGTTGCACCGATTCTCGCCAACTTCGCCGATTCTATCGTGGCAACTTTCAACACCAACAGTACCTACAACATTGATCAGTGGAAAGGGGGCTCAAAAACTGTTTTGACAGGTACCTATGTGCAGACACCTTCCGGAACAGGAGCAATCTACACAATCACTGTAAACCAGACCAGTCCTACCGCTATCACAGCTGAAGGTATCTTTGAGGTAAC
>CAIYFY010000354.1 GCA_903925535.1 uncultured Bacteroidota bacterium
CGTCCGAGCTGGTGGTTGGAGAGTGAATCAGAAATAAGCACGTCAAAAAAAGCGGCCCAGCCTTCATCCATCCAGGCGTAATCCTGCTCGTTGATGCCCATCATGAAGGGGAAATAGGTGTGGCTGATTTCGTGCACGGTGAGCGTCATGGGCGAGCCCGGTGCTGTGCTCACGTCGTTGCACATCATGGGGAACTCCATGCCGTCGTTGCCGTTGAACACCGTCATCACCGGATAGGGGAACGGATATCCCGGCAGGTAGGTACTCATCAGGCGAATACCGTCGGCGCCGATGCGGGCCACCTGCGGGTAATCGGTGGAGCTGCTCATGTAGGCTGCGCTCACGAAAGTGCGCCGTCCGGTGCGGTCATCCACCACCGTGGAAGTGGCATCCCAGTTATAGTGGTCGCTGGTTCCGAAGGCGAAATCGGGCACGTCGGTCGCCTTGAACCGGAATGCATTGGGTTGTCCGGTTTTATAGACACCGCCTGCGCGCAGTTCCTTTTCGGAGAAAATGGACAGCACGTCGTTGCTGGTCTGTGCTTTTTTCCAGCGCTGGTAGTAGGTATCGGTAAGAATATCGGCGGCATTTTGCCACTCGCCGGTGGCCCACACCTGAAATCCTGCGGGCATGGTGATGGTCACGTCGTAGTTGGAGAAGTCGTTGTAAAACTCCTGCAGGCCGGTATAGGGAAAGGAAGCCCAGCCGTTCAGGTCGTCGTAAACAGCCACCTGCGGGTACCAGTAGGGCACGAAGAAGCTGGAGCTGTCGCACACGCACTCGCGCGCGGCGTCTTCGCCGGCGGGCAGGGTGTACGACCATTTCACCTGAATGGACACCGAGGAGCCCGGCAGTACGGGATTGTCTTTCACCTGTACATCCATGAACGTGGTGAAGCGGCGGCGCTGTTTTTCGTCAACGGGCGTGCCGTTGTATTTCACCCAGTCAATACGTACTCCCTCGTCGGTGACGTCGCTGGCCGTCACATCGCCCGTGCGGCCCGCCCCTTTCCGGTAGCGGTCGTGCTGCAGCTTGATGCGGATCATTTTCAGCGTATCGGGGCTGTTATTGAAATAGGTGATGGTTTCCTCGCCGCTCAGGCGGTGGCTTTTGGGCTCCAGCGAGGCGCTGATCACATAATCGGCCCTGTTTTGCCAGTATTTGGCACCTGGTTTGCCGTCCCAGCTTCGGGTGCCTTTTTCGTAGGCTTTCCGGATATTTCTGGGAACGAAGAGGGATGTTTGTGCCGAAATTTCCGCACTCAGGAAGGCGGTAGTCAGCAAAAGCAGGCAAATACGCATTGGATTCATTGAATACACGATGTTTGAAGGGCGAAGTAATAAAAAAATATTGTGAATATGTCTTGCCGGTGTTTTTTTTACCTTGGCAGCGGGAATCAGCGCAGATTCCCTGTTATTCATCAAGGATTGTATGTGTGTTAAGAATGGGAACTGACATATTCATAAGTTACCGGATAGCCGATACCCTGATGCAGGCTGGCCGCCTGCATCAGAGCCTCGAAATGCACTTCGGTGCCGATACGGTCTTTTACGACAAGAGAAACCTGGAACCGGGCGACAAGTGGCCCGATGAGCTGAAAAAAAGACTCCTGCAGGCCAGGGTGGTACTGCTGCTTTACCGGAATCCTGCCGACTGGCTCGGTGTGGACCTGGAATTCGGAGGCAGAAGGATAGACAATCCGGAGGACTGGGTTCGCAGGGAGATCGAGACGGCGCTGGGTGAAGGCCCGAAGGGGGAGGACGAGACGGCACCAGTTAAGAAGGATATTATGCTCATTCCCGTGCTGTTCGGAACCAAGCCGCTGCCTGAAGCCGGAAAACTGCCCGATTCCCTGAAAAAATTGCCTGAACTGCAGGCCTTAACGATACGGGAAGACCACTGGGACAACGACCTGAGGCCTTTGCTGGAAAAACTGGAGCCAGTTGTCTCCCCGCGCCGCGCCCGCGCACAGGCGCCCCGCCCGCACGATCCGCTTGAACAACTGCCGCTACCCGACGATCTGAAGCCGCCCGTATTCCCGTACAAGGGCCTGCACTGGTTTGAAGCATCGGACGCCCGCGTGTTTTTCGGCAGGGAGGAGGAAATTGCCCTGTTGTACAAAACCAGAATTCAATCGGAATACGATGTCAGGCTGATTCTGTTCTACGGACAATCCGGCGCAGGCAAGTCGTCTTTGCTCCACGCAGGACTGCTGCCGCGGCTGCGCAGGCAGGGCTGGCTACCGGAATACCGGCGTCGTACCCTCGACGGAACCGCTGTTGACATCGTTCGCGGTTATCTCGGTCAACTCGGCCAAATACCTGAAGACAGCAAACCGATACTGATTATTGACCAGCTGGAGGAAATGTTCACCAATGCCCGCGGCGATATCAGCAGTCCCGAACTGGCTGAATTGCCCGGACTGCTCCACGAGTTGCTCGGCCGACATCCGAATCTGCGCATACTGCTCGGTTTTCGGGAGGATTTCCTGGCACAGGTGGAGAACTTGCTCGGGGATATCACCTGCTCGAAATTTCAACTGAAGGTTATGGAGCGGGCCGGATTGCGGCGGGCTGTGGCCGCTATTCCGGAGAGTGAACTCAGGCACAGATACAATGATATTTCTTTCGCTCCCGGCGAGGAAAATCTGCCCGACCGGATTGCGGATGATCTGTATGCACCTGATGACAATCGTTCCAACGCTGCCCCGCTTCTGCAGTTTGTTCTGCGAAAAATGTGGGATGAACTGGCTCCCGGAAATCCTCCGGTGGTGTTTTCATGGCAGTTGTACGAACGCCACCGCCGCCGCTCGGCAGTGGAATTGTTGCGAACCCAGCTGGAAACCCTCCGCAACAGCCACAGCGACGCGCTCGCGAGCGGACTGGTGCTCGATCTGCTCCGGGATATGGTGACGCCCGACAATACTGCCGGAAAACAGGAAGCCACCCTGCTGGAGAAACGGTACAGGCACTTGACCGAAGGTCATATAGCGTCTCTCTGCAGGGCGTTGAAAAACTGCTACCTGCTCGACGAAACGAAGTCGGGATACCGCCTTACCCACGATGCACTCGCGCCTGCCGTGCTGAAGTTGTTTGGCGAAAGTACGGCACCCGGACAGCGCGCCCGACAGATTCTCGAGAGCAAACTGAAGGATACCGCCGAGTCCTGGACCGACCATGATATCCTGTTCAGTATGGTTGATCTGGATATTATTCGTCATGGCAAGGATGGTATGTACTGTCCGCCCGACGACTGGACTGCCAAAGTGGACACGGCCACGCAGCATTACCGTAAGGAGCGCGAGAAGGACGAGCAGCAGCGCAGGGAAATCGCCAGTTTTTTACTCGGGCAGGCAGAGGCTCACAAGTATCAACTGAAATACGAAGATGCATACCACAAGGCTGTGGACGCTATGCACTACGGTTGTTTGCACAAAGAACTGACCGATTTATTCGTTGAGATAGCATTTGTCGAGGCGGAAGGGCCCCGCCGCGAGCTTGTTTTCTACTGCCTGCAGCGCATCGGCGAACTGACAGGTACCACACTCGATACGGAGAGGCTTCCGGCTGCCACAGGCATTGTTTTTACCTGTGCCGTTCAGTTGCTGCTGGAAAAACTGGATGCAGACAAGATGCGTACGCTTTGCCGCCGCTATTTCCCCGACATGGTGGAGGTTCCGGGTGGCCGTTTCATCATGGGAGAGGGAGAAGAGGATGAAATTGCACACCCTGTTTCTGTCAGCTCCTTTGCCATGGCCCGCACGCCGGTTACCTGGGAGCAATTCGCCCTGTTCTGTATGGCAACCGGTCGCGCTCTGCCCCGTTATCCTTCCTGGGGGCCTGCAGCTGACAATCCGGTGGTGAACGTATCGTGGTATGATGCCGTGGAATATGCCAACTGGGTCAGTGAAAGACTGGGCAGGCAGGCGGCGTATCATATTGGCAGGGAAACAAAGGATGAAAACAATATTTCTAAATACTACGAGGTAAAATTGGCAGTCACGCTCTTGCCCGGTTTGGACGGTTTCCGGCTGCCCACCGAAGCCGAATGGGAGTATGCCGCCCGGGGTGGAGCGGAAGGGACACGCGACGGATTTGTTTATTCGGGCAGCAATGATATTGATGAGGTGGCCTGGTATGACGGTAACTGTGCTGCACCTGATGGTATTCGGCGTACCCGCAGTGTGTATGATACGAAACGGCCCAACCAGCTCGGTATCGCGCACCTGAGCGGGAACGTGCGGGAGTGGTGTTGGGACTGGCATAGTGCTTACACGGCTGATGAACAGGAAAATCCGCAGGGAGCTTTGGAGGGCGGCGGCCGTGTGAGTCGCGGCGGCGGCTGGAACGTCGAACCGCGGGGCTGCCGCGCCGCCAATCGCGGCAACGGCGAGCCGTCGAACAGGGGCAACGGCCTCGGCTTCCGCCTCGTTTCCTCCCTCCAGTGATGTGGTTTGGAGTCCGGCTGTCCAG
>CAIYFY010000355.1 GCA_903925535.1 uncultured Bacteroidota bacterium
CGTTTCGCAACTACTTCGAGCCGGACAACCGCTACAGCTATCTCGGCTTCCGCCTCGCCGCTTCCGCCCCCAGGTAGATGGCTTGCCCATCTGGCGACTGTTGAGCTGTTAAATACGAGCCATTGGAGTAATCGCCGGCGGGGAGCAGGAGCGGTAGCGACGCGACCGCAAGGCGATAACGATCTTGCTTCGATGGTTTTAGCTTCCGCCTAGCCCGAACTAAATAACCAATAACCCCTTGAATCATGGCACGAAATTTGCCATAGCATTATCAATACATAAAAATAATCCGAATTTACTGTCCGTCTGTCGTAATCACTATTGAATCATTAACTTGAAATTTCACCTTCTTAAATTTTTAAAAATGGCAAATTCGACTGCTGTTTCCACAAATCCAAATATCCATGGACCGTATTCGATTCAGGACCTGATTAATAAGGATTACAGTAAAAAAAAACCTTCACCTGATCATCAAGGCGTATATGTTTGGGGTGTCAAAGTGAATGGCATTATGTATCCTATGTACGTAGGTGAACACATGCATATTGTAAGGAGAGTTTTTGAGCATCTGGTAGAGGTGACTGGTGGTAATAAAACCATACCTGATTGGAGTTCCATTACTAATGTGAACAGAAATATTCCGGCTCTAAAAAAAATTGCTTCATCAACTGGAATCTTGCCAAATGGATTGCTTTATAATCCCACCGGTCATTTCGACATATTTAATCACACTCATCCTAATCAACACCAGATACAAACAACAATCAGGCAAATCCAGAAATACTTCTTTGTAAGCTGGTTAGATTTAACACCTTTTTCTCCATCTGAATCAACTCTTAGACTAGCAGAGAAGATCGTAGCTCAAAAAATTGGTAATCAAAGATTGATTGGCAAAGTACATGACAGTCCGTCCAATTCGATCAATCCGATTGATAAACCGATAGAGGATCAACTTGAGCAATTCACAGATTTGTTCAAGTTGAACGAGACTTATATGTAGTCAATTTCTTTCTTCGCCATTTTAATTATTTGCTCGGGTGACCAGGGTATAATCCCTATGACCCTTATCCCTTGAAGGGGCCCGCGCCGGGTCCCTTTTTTTATGCGCAAAACGCGGGAGAGCATTACCGCACCATTTTCAGTAATTTGGAAGGCTGGAAATTCGGGGTGGCAGAGCTACTCATCAACCCTGCTCCCGCCCGCCCGCCAAAATAATCCCAGGCCCGGCTTTCATTTTCTCGGGTATCAGATAAAGCACACAGATTCTCGACACCTCAAAGTCGTCTCTTGGATACGTTTTATTTACCCAGTATTTTCGGGCGCGCTGTGCCAGTTGCTCCAGGTAATCAGGATCAACATCGGCCAAAGGGGTGTTCTCTTTGCAACTGATCATATTCAGCAGCTCATCCTCTTTCTTCGAAACAAGACGGTCTGCTCTGACATCAAACAGCACGGTTTCCGGACGATCATAAACTTTCAACAATAGAAAAATGAGCAGTTTGTCCCCCGGATAGACCATTGCACTCGATATGTCATCAGGTAATGACTCCGCCCGGGTTTTGTGCTTTTGCAAAGTAGTTATGTGACGGAGGAAAGGCGACACCCCTGAAAATTCCTCAATCTGGTCGGTTTCCGCAAGACCGAGATACTCTATTTTGATGGACGATAATGCGCTCATGCTGTCAAAACTGGCGGAATCGGATTCTGGAAGCAAGGGCAATTCGCTGAATTTTTCGGCCTGCCTGCTTCTCACAGTGAGCTTGTTCAGGCGACTTTCCACAAGCTTTGCCTGCTTGTTAAGCAGCTTGTCCCGAAAATTTCCTGTAAATACGATGAAATCTACC
>CAIYFY010000356.1 GCA_903925535.1 uncultured Bacteroidota bacterium
CTCAATAACTGACCATGGTCGCAGCAGACAGAAATCAGGATCAGCCTCCCTCGCGATGGCTGCGTTTGGGCAGCTACTCGTTCCCCGCTACACTCGCGGTCGCCTCGTTATCCGTCTTCGGAGCCGTCGCTCTGATTCAGTTCGTTTCACAACTGACTGGTTCGGATCTCACCGCACTCCCGCTGACGGTGCTCGTGCTCACAGGCACTGTTCTTGTGTTCAAACAATATCTGTTCAAAAGTCTTTTCCGCACTGCTCCCGGCGACGACGATGCGGCACTGCTGGAATATCTGGTACAACAGAATAACAGCGGACTTCCCGGAGAGGAAGAAATGGAAATGGAACTCCTCGAAAACGCGCTGCAACTGAAACAGATCAGGGCCCACGAGTGTATGTCGCCCAGAAACGAAATCGTACACATTGATATCAATGCCTCCGTAGAAGATCTTCGCCAACTGTTTGTTGAAAGCAGTCTGTCGAGAATACTGGTGAACGATGGCGAAATGGATAAAACACTCGGGTACGTGCATGTTCAGCAAATGTTCAGCATGCCCGCAGCCATCAGTGAGATTGTAATGCCCATCACTTTTGTTCCCGAAACCATTCAGGCCAATGACCTGCTGACCAAATTCATCAAAAACCGCACGAATATTGCCTGCGTAGTAGATGAATATGGCAGTATTGCCGGGCTCGTCACGCTGGAAGACGTGCTGGAGCAACTTTTCGGCGAAATTGATGACGAACACGATTCCGAAGAATTTATCGAAACACACGTCGCCGAACGGGAATTTCTCTTCTCCGGACGCCTCGAGGTGGACTACCTGAATGAAAAATACCCTGTACTGGAAATTCCAACCGGCGACTATAACACGCTTTCCGGATATATAGTCACAGAAACTCAGGGCATACCCGAACAGGGCGCCCGCATCACGCTCCACGGAAAAATATACCAGCTGGAAATAGTAAGTGATCGCAAAATTGAGACAGTACGGGTTATTTGGTGAAGATTTTTTAGGTTTGCGGTCTGAAAATTAATTTTCTATGGCAAAGAACAAACCCGTACGCAAACCGGAAAAACCAGTAAAGACGCTAAAGGAAGCAGCCGTCCCGACGCCAGTGTCACTCGGCTCGGCAAGTCTGATTGCCGGACTCGTGGCTGCAGCACTGGGCTTCCTGTTATATGCCAACACATTCGGCTATTACTATGCACTCGACGACTACTCGCTCATCAAGGACAACTGGGTGGTTAAAGGAGGAATAAAGAACATCGGTATCATTTTTACAACCGAATACCGCTTCGGAACCTGGAATAGCCCGGGATCGCTTTTCAGGCCCATCCCGCTCACCATGTTTGCCCTCGAATGGCAACTCTCTCCCGACAAACCCTGGATATCGCACCTGATGAATGTGGTGCTCTATTCGCTCACCGGCTGGGCGCTCTGGGCGGCCTGGAAACGGGTGCTGGGCAAATATCCTCCCGTACTGGCTTTCCTCGCTGTTCTGCTGTATATCGCACACCCTGTTCACACGGAAGTGGTAGCCAATATCAAAAGCCGCGACGAGATTCTGGGTATGCTGTTCAGCACGCTGGCCCTGTTGGCTATCTGGCGGCATTTTGAAAGTAAAGATAACAAGTGGCTGGTATGGGCAGCTTTGTCGTACGGGGTGGCCATGTTCTCGAAGGAGGGCTCCATCATGTTTATTTTCCTGTACCCGCTTGCCATGTGGTACTTTTCGGGGCAAAACGCCGGAAAAATTGTCAAGACAACGGCTGTTATGCTGATTCCGGTGGCGCTTTTCCTGCTCGTCCGCAGAAATGCCCTGGGCGGTCAGCAATATCAGGAAATTTACTCCATCCTCGATAACTTCATGGTGGGAGCCAAAAGTTCATCCGAACGATTTGCCTCGGCTTTCATGATGTGCTGGGAATACCTGAAAGTGCTCGTCTTCCCCGCCACACTGGTCAGCGACCGGGGTTATCCTCAACTGAAACCGGTTGATTTCAGCGAATGGCGCGCTGTCGCAGGATTTCTCGTTTACCTGATCATGGGCCTTTGGGCACTCTGGAAA
>CAIYFY010000357.1 GCA_903925535.1 uncultured Bacteroidota bacterium
CAGTTTTTGATTCGGCGAGAGAATCCTGAACAACTTCCTAGTCACGCATACCCGGGCACCGGATCTGGCCGAAGTAGTAGTTGATACCTATTCCCAGAAAAACATAGGTATCATTGCTTTTACCATTGCCGCGCTGGTGTCCGGCAACCCCTATAAAAGGTTCCTGTGAACGGTCGGCAAGCGCAGCGGCGATTTCACCCCTGAGCGAGCGTACATCGCGGATGTCGGCGTACACCCCGCTCACATCGTCCAGATAATCGGTGAACAACTTCCGGCCGCTCAGGTGTACGTCAATACTCCAGCGATAGGAGAAGTCGTATTTCAGGCCGATGCCGTAGTTGAAAGCGAACTGCGTTGTGGTGTATTCATCGCCCTGAAACTGGCCTTCAGTGCCCAGCTCGCGGAGATTGTAAATTTCTCCTTCGTATTCAGTCTGTGGATTGAAGTTGAAGAACGTGGCACCGAGAAACATATACGGGGAGTAATTCAGCTCACGGCTTCCGTGCACATAGGGGAGAAAATTGAACTCAAGCGCGGAGGAGAAATCCACAATGCGGCTGGTGAAGTTCAGGTTGCGGCGCTGTTCGTAGATATTCCTCGAATCGGCATCGTCGGCGGTGATGCTGCCGATGGAGGGGCCGAAACTGAATGCGAGCCTGTCGTTCATGTTGTATCTGAACAGAAGTCCGCCAGCTGGTTGAGCGCTGTTTACCCTCCAGTTTGTATTGAGGTCACCAAAATAATTGGAGCCACCGCCCCAGCCGCCGATCTCCCATCCGCGCATCTGGGCTGCAGCCGACTGCAGCGACAGTCCGAATACGAGCAAAAGAAGTGCAGCACGTCTGATATTTGTCATAAAATTACAGTTTTGAGGCACAAATGTACGATTTCCCGACTCAGCATTGGAATACTTGCGGGAACATTCCCAAAACGCACATACGGGTCAGATGTTTTACCGATGACAAAATATAGTGTAAGCGCATTCATTGAAGCAGAATATTCATTCCGGATAGCAGGTATTTTCTTACCATTGCACAAAAAATAACTGCTATGGAAATAACCTGGGAGGGCGTATATCCTGCGCTGACCACGCCGTTCACGGCTCATGACGAGATTGACTACCCTGTTTTCGAGAAAAATCTGAATGCACAGATGGCTGCCGGGGTACACGGAGTGATACTCGGAGGCACGCTCGGAGAAGCGAGCAGCCTGCTCAACGAGGAAAAGTACGATCTGGTGCGCTTCACTGTGGAGAAGACGGCCTCGCGTATTCCTGTGATTATGAATATTGCCGAGCAAACCACCAGGGGCGCCGTGGCGGCTGCCCTGGAAGCCGAGCGCTGTGGAGCTTCCGGACTGATGTTGCTCCCCCCGATGCGGTACAATGCTGATGCGAGGGAAACACTGTCCTATTTCCGGGCTGTTGCAGACGCTACCCCTTTGCCGGTAATGATTTACAACAATCCGGTAGATTACAAGATTCTGGTGACACTGGACATGTTTGCTGAAATGGCATCCTGGCCTACCATCCGGGCGGTGAAGGAGAGTACCCGGGATGTTACCAATGTTACCCGGATGCTCAATCGTTTCGGCGACCGCTTCAAAATATTATGCGGGGTTGATACGCTTGCCCTGGAGAGTCTGCTTCTCGGAGCGCACGGATGGGTTGCCGGACTGGTGGATGCCTTTCCGGAGGAGACGGTGGCTATTTACAAAATGGCAAAAAACGGCCAGGTTGCCGAGGCAGCTGCTCTTTACCGCTGGTTCATGCCCCTGCTTGAACTCGACATACATCCCAAACTGGTTCAGTACATCAAACTGGCTGAAGTGGCTACCGGACTCGGTACCGAGCATGTTCGCGCACCCCGTCTGCCGCTTGAGGGAGAAGAGCGGGAACGGGTGTGGAAAATCATTCAGGATGCCATCAGTACCAGAAAACAATAGCCAAATCAGCCGTAACTTTGCGGTCAACTCAAGCAATTAAACACGATTCCATGAAAAGGATTATTGCCCTGTTTTGTCTCATTTTCCCCGCTTTTGTCCAGGGCCAGTCTGCCTGGCAGGAAAAAGTGGCTCCCGAAGTGCTCACCGCCCTGAACAGGGGCGAAAAGCCTGCCCTGCTTGTTTCTTTCCGCGAACAGGCTGACCTCGCCGGCGCCCGCACTGTCAGGGGAAAGGAGGCGAAGGGTCGTTTTGTGTTTGAGCGACTGCTTTCGACTGCGCAGCGCTCGCAGGCGCGCGCGATGCAATTGCTTGACGAATACAACACAGGGGGAAACACCCTTTTCATCGCCAACGCCTTGTCAGTGGATGCCGCTCCGGCAGCGCTTGTGCGTCAGCTGGCCCTGCTGTCCGAGGTGAAACAAATTTCCGCCGACCCCTGGATCTTCTTCCACGGTCCTGCCGAAACGCAGGGCTCTTCTGTGGCTGAAAGGAATGGTGTGGAGTGGGGTGTCGCGCACGTGCATGCGCCCGAGGTATGGAGCCTGGGCTTTTCGGGTCAGGGAATTACCGTTGGCGGGGCAGACACTGGTTACGAGTGGACCCACCCGGCCCTCAAAGGCAAGTATCGCGGCTGGGATCCGGCCTCCTCAACGGCTGATCACCAGTACAACTGGCACGATGCCATCCATGAGTACAGTCCGCTGAACCTCGACTCAACGGGCAATCCGATTGGAACCAATCCATGCGGGCTCAGTGCCCAGGAGCCCTGCGACGATCATTTTCACGGAACCCACACGATGGGCACCATGACCGGTGATGACGGGCTGGGGAACCAGATTGGCGTGGCGCCGGGCGCCAGTTGGGTAGGTTGCAGAAACATGGAACGCGGCTGGGGGCGCCCGTCCTCGTACCTGGAGTGTTTCCAGTGGTTCCTTGCGCCTACAGATCTGGGCGGCCAGAATGCCGATCCGGCCAAAGCGCCGCATGTAATCAACAATTCCTGGTACTGCGACTATGTGGAGGGATGTACTGACCTGTCTGTCAGCGGAATACTGCATGATGCGGTCATCAATCTCAAGGCCTCCGGCGTATTTGTAGTTGTCAGCAACGGCAACTTCGGCTCAGGTTGTGCAACCACCTACGGTCCTCCGGCCTATTTTGAGGAGAGTTTCAGCGTGGGAGCTATCCGCAGCAACGATACCATTGCCAATTTCAGCAGTCGCGGCCCCGTAATCATAGATGGCAGCAACAGACTGAAGCCCAACATCAGTGCGCCCGGGGTAGGCGTTCGGTCATCCACCCTTGGCGGACAGTATGGCGGCGCCAGCGGCACCAGTATGGCTGGTCCGCATGTCGCCGGTGTGGTCGCCCTTGTATTGTCTGCCCGTCCCGATCTTTCCGGAGAAGTGGAGCTGCTGGAAGATTTTCTGGAGGAGACAGCCTATCCACTGTACGATTTCATTGATTGCGGAGATGTTTCCGGTACGGTAGTGCCCAATAATACCTATGGATATGGCGGTGTGGATGCACTGGCTGCCGTTCAGAAAGCGCTTGCCTACACCCCGTCGTCAGCAGAGCAGCCGGAGACAGCTGTTGTTTTTGCGACAGTTACCCCCAATCCTGCCAGTGCAGATGCCCTGATGACCCTTGACAACCTGTCGGGAGAAACGGTGATTACGCTTCACAACCAGGCGGGGCAGCAGATCTTCCGGCAGCTGCTGGATACAGCGGGTCGCGCAGTGGTCAGGCTGCCTGTGGCACAGCAGCCTTCCGGGGTATATTACTGGGAGGTTCGTTCAGGTACAGGATCTTTCAGCGGAAAACTGATCAGAGCGTAACGGCGCGGGAGACATGAGGAAAATAGACATGCACACCCACATACTTCCGGAGAAGTTGCCCAACTTCGCCGAGAAATTCGGTTACGGGGATTTTATTCACCTGGTACACGAGCGGGAAGGGTTCGCCAACATGATGAAGGGGGGCGTTTTTTTCAGGGAAATTGCCAAAAACTGCTGGGATCCCGAGGTGAGAATCCGGGAGTATGAATTGTTCCGGACCTCTGTGCAGGTAGTCTGTACCATTCCGGTGATGTTTTCCTATTGGGCCAGGCCGGAGGATTGCCTCGAGCTTTCCATGTTTCTGAACGACCATCTGGCTGGCATTGCCGATGATTATCCGGAGCGATACATAGCGCTGGGCACGGTTCCCATGCAGGATACCGGGCTGGCAATCAGGGAGTTACAGCGACTGAAGGAGCTGGATTTCCCCGGAGTACAGATTGGTTCGAATATCAACGGACTGAACCTGAGCGAGCCGCAGTTTTTCCCGTTTTTTGAAGCCTGTCAGGAACTGGATATGGCAGTGTTCATTCATCCCTGGGAAATGATGGGAGAGAACGACATGAAAAAGTACTGGCTGCCGTGGCTGGTGGGCATGCCTGCCGAGACAGCCCGTGCCGCCTGTTCGCTTATTTTCGGAGGCGTGCTGGAGCGACTGCCCCGCCTGCGCGTGTGTTTTGCGCACGCGGGAGGTTCACTGGTGCCTACCATCGGCAGGATAGAGCACGGCTTCAACTGCCGGCCCGATCTGGTTGCCGTTGACAATCCTGTAACGCCGCGGCACTACCTGAATAAAATATGGTACGACTCTGCCACACATGATCCGCAACTTTTGCGTTATATACTGGAAGTGGTGGGCGACGACCGCGTTTGTCTGGGAACCGACTACCCCTTTCCGCTGGGCGATCTGGAGATAGGCGCCTTCATACAGCAGATGGAGTTGCCTGCGGATACCGTGGAGCGGATCTTTTACAAAAACACCATTGCCTGGCTGTACGGGCACTGATGAAAAACAGAAAAAATGCGAATAATTGTTATTTTGATGGCAGCCTTGTCGGTAGCGCAGATTTCCTGCGGAGGAGGCTCCGGTTCGATTGCCGATCCGCATCCGGTGGAGTTTTCAGATTTGCCTGCCGATTTTCGGGCCTTTTACGACAAATTTCATGAAGACAGCGTGTACCAGACGGCACATATTGAGTGGCCGTTGCGGGGAGAGAAAGCTGAGGCGCAGAGCGATGGCACCCCTAAGAAAGTGCTGGCCATGTGGGAGCCTGCCAACTGGACCATGCAGCGCAGGCCGGATATGAAGGATGCGGGTCTCAAGCGTTCAACAGAAACGCTCGACGACCTGCTGGTCATCGAGCGTTTGCAGTATCCTATGGTAAATTACGGCCTGGAGCGCCATTTTTACAAGGATGAAAACAAGGAGTGGAAACTGATATTCTACTCCGAGATGCAGGAGTTAAGGTAGATCAGTCGAGAATCAGCACTCCGGAGGCTTCGAACGAGACCTCCCGTTTTGGTTGAGTGATGGCTTCAATTTCAGCCTTCGACTTGCCGGCATCTTCAGCGAAGTGGCGCAGCATCTCGACAGAGGTAACCTCCACGCGTGCAAAACCGTCAATGACCACTCGTTTTCCACCCAGGTCTTTGGGCATGAAAAAGGCATAATCCTTGAAAGTAACCCGCATGGGAGGTTTGCCGGGCTGTTCAGATACCATAGACATCCAGCAGCCTTTTTTCTGGCACACATCCTTGACCATACCGGTTACTTTGGCATTTATGGAATCAGCAGTTTCCATTTTTGTCATCAGTGCATCGAATGTGATGGCATTCCTGGCATTGATGGTATTGCCAAAGTGCTTGCCATCATTGGAAGACTGCGAATTTTTCTGACTGCACGATACCGCCATGGATACAGTCACCAGACAAATGAAAAATTTTTTTAACATGGTAAAAATTTATAATTAATTGAAATTCAGATTTTTGGAGGGTAAACCGAGTTGCAAAATTACAAATTCTGAAATAGCTGTATATGAATGGCACAATATTAGATA
>CAIYFY010000358.1 GCA_903925535.1 uncultured Bacteroidota bacterium
AACAGGGTTGCCAGTTTGTGTTTTCAGGGCTGTCCCTGCCTGCCGACAGTTCAACCAATCCGGTTGCTTCATTACAACTTTTTCACGGGTAAAAACTATGTATAAATAATTTTGTTTGTATTTTTACTTTTTTTCAGATTAATCAGCGGCGAATGAAGTTAATTGTATCAGCAATTCTCCTATTTACAGTCTTTATGCTGAAAGCCCAGCCGGGTCTTGTCGGCTACTACAGTTTCTGCAACTGTAATGCCAATGACAACAGCGGTAATGGCCTTCACGGAACCATCAAGGGCAGTCCGGAGTGTACTCACGGGCAAAGAGGTGAGGGGCTGCTGTTCAACCAGACGCCCGGTTCAAATGGTTGCGGCCAGAATGGCGGCGAGTACGTTCAGCTGCCTGCGCTTGACCCCATCTGGGAAAATGGGTTCACGGTCTGCGCCTGGGTGCGCTTCGACAATCTGGCCTACTATGAGAGAATCATTGATTTCGGCAACAGTTCCGGCGACAGCGGTGGTATGCCCGTCTGGTTCGGCCGGGAAGGCTCATCGAACAATCTGACCCTGGAAAGCTGGATATCCAGCAACGGCTCCATCAACCGGAGCACCGGACGACTTGTGGCGCCCAACGCCATTACCAACGGAAGTATCGAATATTACTGCGCCACCATCAGCGGTGATTCCATGAAAATATACGTAAACGGCGTGCTGAAAGCCCAAAAAAAGGGCCATCCAATCAAAAATGTCGCCCGCACCAAAAATTTCATAGGCCGCTCCAACTGGTGTTCCAATGATCCTGACTTTAAAGGATTCATGGATGAAGTGCGTATATACAACAGGGCACTTTCCGAGACAGAAATCAACTCGCTGTACCTTCAGACACCCACATTCGGAGAATATCAGCATCAGATTTATGCGGGAATGAGCGTGCCGCTGTCAGCTTCAGGAGGAGCACAATACGTATGGTGGCCCGGTGAAAGCCTGAGTGATTCCACCATCGCCAATCCGGTGGCTTCACCGCTGCATACCACCACCTACCGATGCCGTATTACCATGCCGGATGGGTGTATTTATGAGGATTCACTCACCATTGAAGTTCTTCGTACCGGCTGCCAAAGCGAATGTACCGGACAGTTGGGCGACAATATTTTTCCGAACGGAGATTTTGGCTCTGGCACACCCAATATTCTTACTGTAAACCCGGGTATCGCTCCGGGCTACATATACACTACCAATCCGCCACCGAACGACGGGCGATATACCATCACCAACAATACAGCACCCTGGGGATCCTTTGCAAGCAACTGGATCAATATTCAGGATAATGGACCAGAACCCAATGGCTACATGATGGTGGTAAATGCCAGTGTTTCTCCCGGACTTTTTTACGAAAAAACGGTCAGTGTGTGTGAAAATACCTTGTACGAGTTCTCCATGGATGTGATTAACATGCTGGAAAGTTTTGTATCCGGTATCAGGCCCAATGTATCCTTCCTGATTGACGGCATCGCGCTTTGCGAATCAGGAGACATTCCGAACGATGAAACCTGGCGCACCATCCGTTTTTCATTTTACACAGCTCCGGGTCAAACAACGGTGAAACTGGGGCTCCGCAACAATGCCCCCGGTGGCAATGGCAATGACCTCGCCCTGGACAATATCTCCTTCCGCGCTTGCGGGCCCGAGATTACAATTCCCGGACCAACTTTTGATTTCTGTGAGGGAGTACCTGTTGCACTGGAGACAGTTATCTCCAATTCACCCTACACGAATGGAACTGTTTATCAGTGGCAGATTAACAATGCGGGAAACTGGACAGATATTCCGGGGGCCAATAATCCGGAATACACAGAAACTGCGCCTGCAGATAATGCACAGTACCGTCTGCTCGTTTCCAGTTCGTCCGTCAACCTGAGCCTCGAAAACTGCCGGGTTGAGTCACAGGTTATCACCCTGAAAAAACTGCCAGCCCTTCAGCCACTGCTGCAATCTGACAATGTGAACTGTTTCGGAGCCAATAACGGCTCGATAAGACTTGACGGTGTAACTGGAGCACCACCTTTCACCATTTTGTGGAGTAATGCCGACACCACAGATCAAGTTGACAACCTGAGTCCCGGGTTCTACAGCGTTACGCTGACAGACAGCAAGGGTTGCACCGGTATTTCAACAGCGGAAATCACTGAACCTCCCGTCTTGAGCGCGCTGAATACCATCGCCGATGTGTCCTGCTACGGACTGGACAACGGAACGGCTGAAACAAGCGCCAGCGGCGGAACTCCACCCTACTCCTACTGGTGGAATACAGGCAGCGATACGTCTCTGTTGAACAACCTTTCTGCAGGAAATTACGAACTAACCCTGACCGACGCCAACGGTTGCTCGCTCACACAATCTCTGTCAATTAATCAGCCTGATCTGCTCACAGTACAGTCAGATTCGGTAGATGTTTCCTGTTTTGGCTTCACCAACGGTGCAGTTCTAACAAACACCGCCGGAGGTACCCCCCCCTACAGCTACCTCTGGAACACAGGCAGTGTTTCCCCTGCGTTGAATAATATTTCAGCGGACACCTATTACGTAACTCTTACGGATGCCAATGGCTGCTCACTCATCCGGTCGGTGACTGTGAATCAGCCCGACCTGCTGACATCTGTCCTCGATGCCACGCATGTGTCCTGTTTCGGCTCAGGCAATGGAACCGCACAAATTACAGCTGCCGGTGGTACGCCTCCTTACTCTTTTTTATGGAACAATGGTGAAGTAACCCCTGTTATCGAAAATCTTGGAGCAGGCCAGTACGAGGTAACCCTCAATGATGCCAACGGTTGCCAGCTGACACAATCGGTCGCAGTAAGTCAACCATCCTTGCTCGATGCACAAATAGCCGCCATCCCCGTTACCTGCTTCGGTTTTAGCAATGGTACCGTACAAACGATTGCTGCCGGAGGAACACCACCCTATCTTTACAGCTGGAGCAACGGAGGTGTTACACCCTCGGTTCAGAACCTGCCAGCCAATACCTACACTGTAACTTTGACGGATGCAAATGGCTGCTCCCGGGTAAAATCAGTTACCGTGAACCAGCCGGATCTGCTCACTGCAGCAACTTCTGCCACCGATGCAACCTGTTTCGGTTTCAGCGACGGAACAGCACAGATCAGCGTCTCAGGCGGCACAGTACCATATAGCTATCTGTGGAGCAATGGAATGAACAACGCAGTTTCGCAGTCGCTGCCGGCCGGAATCTACTCCGTCACGGCAACAGACGCCAACAACTGCTCCCTGACCCGCAGTTTTTCAATCAGTCAGCCTGACCAGTTGCTTGTTTCAGGTACTGCCAGCGCAACTTCCTGCTTCGGAGCTGTAAACGGCTCGGTACAAATCACGTCAGCCGGTGGCGTTCCACCCTATTCCTACAGCTGGAGTAACGGGGGGAACGCAAATCTGCTACAAAATATAGCCGCCGGAACATACACCATCACGATTACTGACAACCAGAACTGCTCATCCACAGCCTCATATACCGTTATTCAGCCTCCCCTGCTGACGCTTCAGCAAACCGATGCGGTTCATATCAGGTGTTACGGTCTGAGCGACGGGGCTGTGTCTGCCACCGCATCCGGAGGCACTCCACCCTACAGTATGCTCTGGAGTACCGGACAGCAGACCGCGCAACTTGGCAATCTGCCCGCCGGACTCTATACTGCCACTGTTACAGACGCCAACTCGTGCACAACAGACATCAGTATTAATCTGGAACAGCCCCCCCTGCTTGTTGTGGCACTCAACAGCAACGATCCCGTTTGTACTTCATCCGACGGAAGCGTGATGGCCTCTGCATCCGGGGGCGTCCCACCCTATGGATACCTTTGGGCATCCGGACAGCCGACTGCCGAAATTGACGGTCTGGAAGCAGGTTTGTATGCAGTTACAATCACCGACGATAAAAATTGTACCGCCAGCGGTCAGATAATCCTGCAGGATGCCGTACTCCCCTCAGTCAGTCTTGGAGAGGATATTACACTGGATCTCGGAGAGCAGATACGGGTAACTGCCTTTTCCAACATACCCGTATCCCGCATTGAGTCGTACGCCTGGGACGGCGATGCAGGTGTACAGGAATGTGCTGACTGTCGTTTTCTTGAATTTATTCCACTGGAAGACGGCTGTCAGACCATTGTTATAACTACTGCTGACGGTTGCATGGCAGGGGATGAAGTCTGCTACACGGTCAAAGACCTGAAGCGTCTTTACTTTCCGAATGTGTTCAGTCCGAACGACGACGGCGAGAACGACTTCTTTCATCCTTTCGCCGATGCATCTGTGAGGGCAATCCGGTTTATGACTATATACGACCGCTGGGGCAACAAAGTCTTCCACAACGAGAATTTCAGTCCGAACGATCCTGCTGCCGGCTGGGACGGACAGTCTGCAGGGAGAGACATGAACAACGCTGTGTTCATATGGGTGGCTGAAACTGAATTTATAGATGGTCAAATCAGGCTGTACAAGGGAGATGTGACACTGATTCGGTGAGTAAAACCATCCGAACTTGAAATTTCCCGGTGAATATTGCAACTTTGCACCCCCGGAAATTGTCATACATCCGGAAACCAGTCAAGCATGCAATTTCTATTTCCCGGATTTCTCGCGG
>CAIYFY010000359.1 GCA_903925535.1 uncultured Bacteroidota bacterium
GTCTCTATGAGTGAGTGAGTGACTAGAGCATTTTCCTATTAAATAGTGGGAAATCTAAGAGTTAATCATAATTTAATTATAAACACAGTCAGTGCGGATTGAGCACTTCATGCCACAGGTAGTTGGCATAACCAAAGAAATTGTCCTGAAAAATCTGCCAGTATGTCCTTTCCATGTTTTGAGATTGTTTGTTTGTGTGGCAAAGTTCGGCAACTTACATAAACCGGTTTGGTAACTTCTGTTACACGCTGCATTTTGCAGTTCTACTTGCACAGTATTGCCTTGCGGGTGGCTACCCCCTTTGAAGTAGTCAATCTGACAAAGTAGGTTCCGGGTGGTAAAAATGTTGTATTCCAATTGACAACGTGTATTTCCGTGCCAGTCTTTTCAAGTTGCGTTTTAACTGTCTTTCCAGCATAGTCAAGCATCTCAATCCGCACCTCTTCCCCTGGAACTGAAGGCAGGGTTATACTGATATTACCACTGGATGGAACAGGCGAAACACTGAATCCGTCGAAGACTTCGGGTTCTGTGCCGGATAAGGGCTGCGACCAGGTGTCTGTTCCGCTACTCAACCAGTCCAGACTAAAGCGGGCGAAACAAAGCCGGTTTTGCAGAAATTCCCGGTTTTCATAGAAGATGCCGATGCTGCCGTCTTCGAATGTTGTGAGCGAGGAGACAGCCGAAGGGCCCGGGCATATTACTTTTTTGACTGGCCAGGAGTTACCCTCGTCGTAACTGATAAATACGGTCAGATTCCGGTTCGAAGTGGCATTGTCTGGAAGCGAAGTGAGGAGTCTGCTTTTGTCATAACCTTTTTTTACGGAGGTGTAGCGTATCAGGTCGCCGTTTACGCCCGGCTCAACCAGCTCGGGTTGTAATGCCGGGCTATCCCAGGTTGCCCCGCCGTCGTGAGATCTTGTAAATTTGCGTCCGCCGGGAGAGCTGATGGACATAAGCAGATCGTTATTATCGAGCGAAACCAGTTTTGCCTCACCACCTGCAGTACTTGCCCGTCCGGGTAAAATTTCCCAATATATACCGTTTCCCACGCTCCGGATCACATAATTACTGACGGTATTGGAGCTATTTTCACGAACTTCGATGGCAGCAACGATATCACCGTTGTCCAGTTGATGTGCGTTGCCCGAAGTAATCCTGGATCCGTACCAGCCCCACTCATAAATGTAGGATGTATATTCTTCAGGGTTGTAACTCCAGGATCGGCCCATATCCAGACTCTCACTAACCCAAAATTCTGTCCTGTCAGATGGATGGGAGTCGAATAGTCCGCGGTCATGTGAGTACATACATAGTAATTTGCCTGTGATACGGTTGTATGAAAGTGCCGCATTACTATTGCGCGGGACCCAATTGGATACTATTACCGGCGCAGACCAGGTCTGACCCATATCCAGGCTCGTACGGGCTAGGATATTAATTTCGTTGGGGAGGTCGTTATTACTGTTTCTCTGAGCATCTGCTACGGCTACAACGTTCTTCCCCTGAGAAAGTATGGCAGGAATACGGTAAAATTTATAGCCGAAGTCACCGTTTGAAAACAGGTTTTTATGCTCAAGCAGAACGGTACGGGTGTTTATGGAAATCTCTGGCTGTAACGTTCGTTCCAGTCCATTGGCAGTGAAGGCCACCGGCTGGGCCCCGATTAAAAGACCCTCCGGTGCATCGTTACGGATATTGGCAGTTAGCCAGAAGATATTGTCACTCACCTCCAGGTTCTTCGACAGACTGAACGAAACAACATTCTGCACAAGTGCGCCTTCTCCGAGGTCCTCTGCCGTTGACATATCCAGCAGTTCATTTGGGCCGGACGACCATAATCTGAAATTTGTCAGGTTATCAGCAGCCTCCGGGGAGTTAATGCTGAATTTAATATTCGTCAATTGTAGCGGATTATTGTCGCAAAAAGCCTTCAGATTAACTGAAACCAGCCGCTCATCTTTATTGCCTCTGCCGCAGGGGTCGTCCGGATGAACACGGATGATTTGAGTAACCGTCATATTGGCAGTCTGATCAAGTACCCGCGCATCGCCATCAAGTGTACCCGGATGTTGTCCGAGCACTTCCACGACTGACGAGCCCTGTACCTCCTCAAAAGTCCAGGCTGCAATCAGGCCGGCATCTGTACTATCAACTGCAGATGTCATGTCTGCCTGTATCATGACCTCATCCAGTGGAAATGACCAAAAACGTACCTCGTCTATCCAACCTTTCCAGGAGTGGGAGCCGGTTGAAGAGGCTCCAATATTCAGATTCAGATAGTTTCCAAAACTTTGTGTTCCTATTATCGGAGAAGTATTCGTACTCTCCAGCGCCCCGTCAACGTATATACTCGACCGACCTTTAGCAGCATCCACTACCATGGCCAGATGATGCCAGTTGCCATCACATAAATTTTTTGTTCCGGGAGGGGGCGCAACAGTCGGTACAGTCAAGGTTGCCAGCCACATGCCCATTTCGCCGCCAGGTGGTCTTATCAATATTTCATAGCCCGGTGGATCAGTGGCGACTATAGCACTTTTGGAAATAATCCGGGGTGAATTAGTGGGAGTATTACCTTTTATCCAGCATGTTATTGACATGCTTTCCGCTATATCAATGTTAAAATCATGATGATGTGGTACCCTCATGAAATCACCCGAACCATCGAGGCAGAGCGCTTTACCCGACTGTCCGCTAAGGCAGAATGACAATAGATTAAGAATAGCAAGAACTAGATTTCTCATATCTGACTTGTGCTGGATAGTAAATAAAATCCCGGATTTACCCGATATCTGCTGTTCTACTCACAAAGAATCGCCTTGCGGGTGGCTACTCCCTTTGAAGAACTCATCCGGACAAAGTAGGTTCCGGGCAGCATTCGCATGGAGTCCCAGTTGATTACCTGTGTTTCTGTGATGATAGCCGGTTCAAAGAGTGTTTTGACCAGTTTTCCGGAAGAGTCGAGTACTTCAACCCATACTTTCTCGCCGGGTATGGGCGGTATGGTTACACTGACATTGCCCTTTGCCGGATTGGGTGCCACACTGAATCCCGTGAAAGCTGCGGGTTCATTACTGGCAGATGCTGCCGACCAGGTATCTGTACCGCTGCTCAGCCAGTCGAGACTGAATCGGGTGAAACAGAGCTGGTAGTTTTCATATTCTCCGTTCTCGTAAAAGATACCGATACTGCCGTCATCGAATGTTGTGAGGGCTGAGTAGGCCGACGGGCCCGGGCAGATTACTTTTTTGAGAGGCCAGGAGTCTCCCTCGTCGTAACTGACAAATATGGTCAGGTTTCGGCGTGAGGAGGCATTATTGGGTACAGAAAAGAGGAGTCTGCTCTTGTTGAATCCGTTTTTTACAGAGGTATAACGGACCAGATCGCCGTTTACCCCCGGTTCAACCAGTTCCGGTTGTACAACTGGTGTATCCCAGCTTGCGCCGCCATCGTGCGAGCGCGTGACCTTGCGCGCGCCCGGGGAGCGGATGGCCATGAGCAGGTCGTCATTGTCGAGCGATACTATTTTTGCTTCATCTCCCGTCGGGGATGCCTGTCCGGGTGATGTTTGCCAGGTATTCCCGCTGTCGTCGCTGTAAATCATGAAGTTGCTGATGGTATTCCCGGCGTTCTGTCGTACTCCGATGGCTGCCACGATACGCCCGCCGGGCAACTGATGCGCACTTCCCGAGGCGACCCAGGCTGCATACCAGCCCGGCAGATAAATTTCGGCGGAGTGTTCCTGTGGTGCGCTCCACGTGAGCCCCAGATCGGAGCTTTTACTCACCTGAAACCTGATTTTACTGGAAGGTGTGGAGGCGAACAATCCATTGTGCGAAGCAAACATACAGATCAAATCACCCGTAATACGGTCATATACGATGGCCGGATCACTGGCGCCCGAGTTCCCGAAATCCGCAACAATCACCGGGTTTGACCAGGTATGACCCATATCGTCGCTGTGGCGGGCTATGATGTCAATATTGTTGGGTAAATCTCCGTTATTGTTGATACGGGCATCTGCAACAGCCACCACGCGCTGTCCGCGTGAGACAATGGCTGGTATCCGGTAGGAGACTGAGCCATAATCGCCACCGGAAAACAGATACTGGTGTTCGAGCAGTACGGTCCTCGTGGGTATGGAAGATGCCGGTGTTACCGTTTGCTCTTGTCCGCCAACTGTATAGGATGCAGCTTGAGCCCCTACAGCCAGACCTTCCGGCGCGTCGGAATTGATGTCGGCAGTCAGCCAGAAGTAATTGTCGCCTGTTGCGAGGCTCTTCGCGAAACTGAACGATACAATATCCTGCATGGCAGTACCTGCACCCAGTTCTGTCGCTGTGGCCATATTCAGGCGTTGCTGACTTCCGGCCGCCCATAACCTGTAATTGGTCAGGTGGTCGGCTGTCACGGCAGCATTGAGTCTGAACTTGATGCCACTCACCTGAAGCGGGTTATTATCGCCCACTGTCCTGATATTTACGGCTGCCAGCCGTTCAGCTGTATTGCCCCTTCCGCAGGGTATGTCCGGATGAACAGGCGTAACTCCGGTGACAGTCATATTCAGGGCTGAGGGATCGAGTACCTGTGCATTTCCCGACAGGGTTCCCGGATGCTGGCCGCCGATTTCTGCAACTGTTGATCCCTGAACATCTTCAAAATCCCAGGCAGCAATCAGTCCGGCTTCGGAACCGTTCACTGCCAGTGTCACCAGGTCTTCCAGAATCATGGCCTCATCCATCGGCACAGACCAGATTCGCACGTCATCCATCCATCCGTTCCAGAAGAAGCTGCTGGTGGAGGAGGCGCCAAAGTACAAATTGACTGTATTGCTGAAACTTTGTGTACCAATGGCAGTGTTGGTGACTGTCTTGTCAAGGACGCCATCCACATATATAGCGGATTTGCCATTGACAGCATCTACCACCATCGCCAGATGATGCCATTCACCATTGCAGACAGGTTTTACACCGAAAGGAGGGCCGGCGTTGACGCCGGAAGTACTTCTCAGGTTTATGCCAAATTCGCCGGTACCTGATTTGACAATCATCTCGTAACCGGGCGCGGAGCCGGTAGTACCCCCTCTTTTAGAAAGTATCCTGAAAAAATCCGTCGCCGAACTGCATTTTACCCGGCAGGTAATGGTTGTACTTTCCCCGATGTCGAGGTTGAAGTCTTCATGGTGGTTTACCGTCATAAAGTCGCCCTGTCCATCCAGGTACAGGGCTTTGCCCGATTGGCCTTGCAGGTAAAAAGATGTCAGAATCAACGTGAAAACAAGAAGATGTCTCATAACAGGTTTGATTTACCAGTACCAGTGGTTGTAATAAAAAAATCGCATCAGCGCATGACAAGGCGCTGATGCGATTTGAATGAGTCATGTGCGCTATTGCCACGTCCCGGGTACGAAATTGTTCCCCGGGCGCTGGAGTGTCGCACGCGAAGGTATCACAAAAAGTTCAGTTGATGTCTTACGGCAGAGCTGAACAGGAGATAAATTTTGCGCTTGTCTGAAACACGGATGCGCTCCTGGGCCACACGGTGCGGTTGCGCACTCCTGATTTTGGAGAACAACTGGGTATAGTATTTATAGGCCAGATAAACCCCCAGGCGTGCACCCTTGGGCAAACGTTTGATACCTTCCAGTGCGGCATCAAAGTCTTCCTTGATGTCGCGTTCAATCTCATACTTGTCTTCCTGCGTGAAGCGGGAGAAATCCACTCCGGGGAAGTATACCCTTCCTCTGTCTTCAAAGTCACTCTTGATATCCCGCAGGAAGTTGATTTTCTGGAATGCTGCACCCAGCCGGCGGGCTGGTTCGCGCAGACTATGGTAGCGAGCATCGTCGCCCTCACAGAACACGCGAAGGCACATAAGGCCCACTACTTCTGCAGATCCGTAGATGTACTCATTATAGCTGTTGTGATTGTAGCTCGTCTGATGGAGATCCATTTCCATGCTGTGAAGGAAGGCATCGATCAGGTCCCATTCGATGTTGTAGTCGTGAACGACTTTCTGAAATGAATGCAGTACGGGATTCAGGCTGATTTTCTCTTCGATAGCGCGTACTGTGTCTTCCCTGAAACGCTGGAGCAGCTCAGCCTTGGGGTGTCCGTGGAAAGTATCCACAATTTCATCGGCAAAACGCACAAAACCGTAGATTCCACAGATGGGCGCCCTGAAGCGTTTGTCAAACATGCGAATCCCCAGGGAGAAAGAGGTGGAGTATCTCCTCGTGATGAGGCTGCTGCACTCGAAGCACGTTTTGTTGAACAGTAAAAGATGATTCATACAGTGAGTTTTGTTCGTTTTGATGCTATACAGATTTACGGATCTCGGCGGCAACTACTTCACCGCTGATGATAGCCGGTGGTACACCCGGACCAGGCACTGTCAGTTGGCCGGTGTACCAGAAATTGTTTAGTTTCCTGTTTTTAAGGGTCGGCTTCAGGAAAGCAGTCTGCAACAGTGTGTTGGCCAGTCCGTAAGCATTACCCTTGAAAGCGTGGTAGTCGCTGACGAAATCGGCATGGGCAAAGGAGCGCTGGTAAACAATCGAATCTCTGACCGACTGACCGATCAAGTCTTCGAAGCGGTCCATCACCAGGTTGAAGTAGCGTTCCCTGATTTCGGGTGTATCCTGCAGCCCGGGCGCTACCGGGATCAGGACAAACAGGTTTTCACACCCGTCGGGTGCTACCGACGCGTCGGTTACTGAAGGGGCGCTCACATAGAACAGAGGTTTTTCCGGCCATTTCGGGTTTTCATATATCTCTATGGCGTGTTTGGCGAAGTCTTCATCAAAGAACAGATTGTGGTGCAGGAGTCCGTCAATTCGCTTGTTGACTCCAATATACCACAACAGACAGGAGGGGGCCATGGTTCTTTTCTGCCAGTATTCCTCCGAATAGTTCCTGCGGTCGTTGCCAAGAAGGGCTGATTCAATATGGTGATAGTCGGCACCGCCCACAAAAAAATCGGCTTCGTAGGTGTTGCCCTGTCTGGTTTTCACACTTCTTGCGCGACCGTTATCTGATTCAATGGCCACTACCTCCTGACTCAGCTCCAGCTTGACGCCGAGCTCTTCGGCCAGCTTGACCATGGCGGCCACGATTTCATACATTCCTTTCATGGGATACCAGGTTCCCATGCTCAGGTCCGCATGATTCATCAGACTGTAAAGTGCAGGTGTTTTTTCCGGTGTTGCACCCAGGAAGAGTACAGGAAATTCGAGGATTTTCCTGATTTTTTCGTTTTTGAACAGGGTGCGCACATGTTTCGACATGGGTTTGAACATATCCAGCCTGAACAAACTGCTCAGAACACGTATGTCGGCAAACTCCATGATGCTTTTGCTGGGTCTTTTCACGAAATCGCCCATGCCCACCTCGTATTTATAGGCCGCTTCGGCCAGAAAATGACGCAGATTGGCAGTACTCCCGGGCTCCATCTCCTCGAACATCGCTTCCTGGTCCTCTCTCGAGGCGGGAAGTTTCACCACATCATCTTTCCCGAAGAATACCTGATAGGATGGATCCAGACGTACCAGTTCGTAGTAGTCAGAAACTTTTTTGCCGAAATGATTGAAAAAATCCTCGAAAACATCGGGCATCCAGTACCAGGATGGCCCCATGTCAAACACAAATCCATCCACCTCGAACTGTCGGGCACGGCCACCGGGGGAATCATTTTTCTCAAGAACAGTGACATCAAAGCCACTGGCCGCCAGGTGACAGGCGGCGGAAAGTCCGGCAAATCCGGAACCGATTACGACAACGCGCTTACTCGAAGGATGTTTCATAGAAATTGAAATAGTGCGTAACCACGCTGAAAATAACTTTGAGAAAACATCGTTCGTTACTCGCCGGTATTCCGCAAATTGATTACAGTCTAAAAAAACAGGGTTGAAGCAAGATTGTTTAACTTGTTGATTCAAAAAATTAAACAAAAATTTCTTCGGCAAGCAGAGTTTGTTCGTGGCCCTCAAAACTACGACTAAATTTTACAATTTTCCGGTTACTCACAAAAAAATGTACTTTCGCGTCTGTTTGACAATGGACATCTATACACGCAAAACATACTGGAAGTGGTACCTGACCCTGGCAGGTATAGCGATTGTATCACTCTCTCTGTGGTACACCAAGAGCCTGGCCGAACAGCTGGCGCTTCGGGAGCGGCAGCAGGTGGAACAGTATCTGGAGGCTCAGCGTATTCTGGGCGACATGTCAACCGATACCAACGCTTTCTTTATTTGTGATGTTGATTTCCCGCTCAAGGTCGTACAGGACAATACCACTGTACCTATCCTGCTGATCGGTGAAAACGGCAAGATTGACGGATACGTTAATATAGGTGAAGATGAAAATGGCAGTATAGCTCCCGAAAAGCTGGATGAGGTGTATAAAAGCATGCTGGCTGAAAAGGCAGACACCATGATGATCAGTCCGGCTGAAGGTGTGGTGCAAATCGTAATGTACACGCGTTCGAGGCTCCTCGGCATGCTCGAATGGTATCCCTACATTCAGTTGCTGTTGATTACGGCTTTCGTCGGACTGGGTTACTGGGGGTTCAGTGCTGCCCGGCGGGCCGAACAGAATCAGGTATGGCTGGGTATGGCCAAGGAAACTGCGCACCAGCTGGGTACGCCCATTACCGCCATTCTTGGCTGGGTGGAAACACTCAAGGCTGTGAATGAAGACAGGGCCGATAATCAGGAAATGCTGTACGAACTCGGGAAGGATGTCAGCAGACTTGAACTGGTGGCCGACAGGTTTTCCAAGATTGGCGCCACCCCCGAACTGTCGCCGGTCAATTTGTACGATGAACTGGAGTCGTGTCGCGCGTACATGCAGCGCCGGGCACCCCGCCGGGTTTCATTCCATTTCCCCAACCCTGCCGAGTGCGATCCGATGATTGTATTTCTGAATCCGCCACTGTTTGACTGGGTTATGGAAAATCTGCTCAGAAATGCTATTGATGCGATGGAAGAAGGGAAGGGGAGTATCACAGCTACCGTGTACCGGGAAGGGAAATGGGCCTGTGTTGATATTGCAGATACGGGAAAGGGTATTCAGTCGGGAAAGTTCAAGACGGTCTTCAAGCCCGGGTACAGTACCAAAACAAGAGGATGGGGCCTCGGCCTCTCACTTTCAAAGCGTATTATCGCAGAATATCACCGGGGAAAGATATTTGTCAAAAAATCTGAACCGGGCAAGGGAACTACTTTCACCATTAAACTGAGAACCGGGAACGGTTGAAATGCTCGTCGCTATGAATATTCGCAATATGTTGCCTGTCCTGCTTGCACTGTTTCTCACGCAGGCGCACGCGCAGGAGCTCCAGAAAATCGGTCACCTTGCCTACGACCCGGTTTCCCTGGCGGGCTGCTGGCATTATGTGGACAGCACCGGCGGTGAATGGGCACTGGTGGGTACCAGCGCCGGCCTGAGTCTGGTAAATCTGAATGATCCTGCTCAGCCGTACGAACGTTTCGCAGTACCGGGAATACAAAATAACTGGAGGGAGGTGAAGACCTGGGCCGGTTTTGCCTATGTGGGATCTGAAGCCTACAACAGCGGTATCACTATCGTTGATCTGCGCGAGCTTCCCGATACCATTCAATACAAAACATGGTATGGCGACTCCACCAACGTCGTCATCAAGAGTCATGCCCTGCAGGCTGAAGACGGATACCTGTATCTCTTCGGCGGACTCGGACTGCAGAATGGCGCTTTTATTGCCGATCTGGCCGATCCGTGGAATCCAGTTATCGTCGGTGTCTATCCGATTGAATATGTACACGACGGGTTCATCCGGGGTGATACACTCTGGACGAGCGAGATTTACAAGGGCAGATTCGGCGTGGTGGATATTGCGGATCGAACGAATCCGGTGCTGCTCGCCACACAGCCCACGCCCGGTGCTTTTAACCACAACTCCGGACTGAATAATGCCGGTAATGTGCTTTTCACCACGGATGAGGTAGCCAACGCCCCCCTCGCAGCATTCGATGTGTCGGATCTCGAAAATATTACACTGCTCGACACCTACAAACCAACCCGAAAGCCGACTGGGGAGGTACACAATGTGCGCGTGATCGGCGATTTCCTGGTGAATCCGAGCTATCGCGGACAGCTGACCATTGTAGATGCTGCAAAACCCGACAATCTGGTCGAAATCGGCTGGGATTCGCTCGGGAACTCGCTGGTATGGGATGCTGATCCCTACCTGCCCTCCGGAATCATTTTTGCTACCGCCAAGAAGGAAGGACTTTTTATTTACAAGAAACCTGACTACCGGCCTGCCTGCCGTGTTGAAGGGCAGGTTACGGATGCACAGACGGGCGCCTTGCTGTCCAATGCCAAAGTGTTTCTGACAGGTACCTGGCACGCAGATACCACCTTGTCTGATGGTATTTACAAAACAGGTGTCGCTATCCCCGGCACTTACCAGCTGTTCGTCACCAGAGAAGGATACCAGTCAGCAACAGCAAGTGATGTCAATCTGTTTCCCGGTGTAACCATCAACCGGGACATAGCACTGGAACCACTTGCGTCGTCAACGAAACCGGTGGACACAGAAAAAGTAGCGATAGTGGCCAGTCCTGTACCATTTTATGATTATATTCGTATTGACAATCTGTGCGATGGTTGTGCAGCAGAGTTACTGGATATGAACGGGAGGCAAATTGGAGTCAGTGAGAGTTCCGTGATCAACGGATTGCAGGGGTATCCATCGGGTTCATACCGCCTGGTTATCAGAAAATCCGGGGCACCAGTTCTTGAAAAAGCAGTTTTCAAGTCAGAATAGTTTGACAGAGCAGGCTGCTTCCTATCTTTGCGCCTCTATGCGGGTACACACCGAATTAACTTCATTGCCGTCCTTCCGGAATGCCGTGGTAACCATTGGTTCCTTTGATGGTGTCCATCTCGGGCACCTGCGTATTTTTGAAGACCTCAAGCGACTGGCCAGACAGGCGGACGGCGAGACAGTAGTTGTTACCTTCGATCCGCACCCCAGAAATGTGCTGAAACCTGAAGATAACACCTTTCGCCTGATCACCACAACAAAGGAAAAAACTGAGCAACTTGCCGCAATCGGGATTGACCACCTTGTCATAGTTCCTTTTGATACAACATTTGCCCGGCTCTCTGCCGACGAGTACATCACCGAGTTCCTGCTCTCGAAAATAAATCCCTCCTGTATTGTAATTGGGTATGACCACCGTTTTGGTGCCAGCAGGGAGGGCAATATTGATCTGCTTCGGAAATACGCCGGAATCAGTTCTTTTGATGTGGTGGAAATTTCCGCTGAACAGATTGATGAAATAACCATCAGCTCTTCAAAAATAAGAAAAGCACTCGATACCAGCGATATTGAACTCGCCAACAGGCTGCTTGGTCGCCCGTTTTCATTCTCTGGCACCGTTGTGCACGGCGATCAGATAGGGCGCACGATCAGCTTCCCCACAGCCAATGTCAGGCTGGATGACCCGAACAAACTGGTACTTCCCCACGGAATATATGCTTCCCGCGTTTTATTGCCCGACGGTACGAGTAAAACTGGTGCACTGTATATCGGTGACCGCCCCAGCGTGGAAACCGGTGGTTCGAGGGTGATTGAAGTTCATATTCCCGGTTTTGAAGGTGATTTATACGGTCAGCACCTGAAAGTGGAGGTGCTGGGCTTCATCAGGCCCGACAGAAAGTTCGACTCCATGGAGGCACTGAAGTCGCAGATGGCTGCTGATGTGCAGGAAATTGTTAAGCGTTTCGGACGTCCCGCATTTCCTTCTGTTGCCATTGTCATCCTGAATTACAATACAAGCGGCCACCTGCGGCTGTTTCTTCCCTCGGTCATCGCACACGCAGAAGGTGCGCGTGTGATTGTCGCCGACAATGGCTCTCCCGATGATTCCCTGGATGTGCTGGCCCGCGAATTCCCGCAGGTGGAAGTGATTGCCATGCCGGTGAATTACGGATTTGCCCGTGGGTATAATGAAGCCCTGAAGCAGGTGTCAGCCGATTATTACGTTATTCTTAACTCGGATGTGGAAGTCTCGGAAGGTTGGCTCGCCCCCATTATTGAGGCCATGGAAAATGACCGTCGGATCGGCGTTGCCCAGCCCAAAATACTGCAATGGGACGAGATAAATCAGGTGCGAACCCGGCTGTTTGAACACGCCGGCGCTTCCGGCGGCTGGATAGACACGCTCGGTTATCCGTTCTGCAGAGGACGTATCTTCACCCGCAGGGAGGAAGACAACGGGCAGTATGATGATCCGCAGGAGTGTTTCTGGGCTACGGGAGCCGCGTTCTTCATCAGAGCGGAATTGTATCACCTCTACGGCGGTTTTGATGGAGACTACTTCGCGCACAATGAGGAGATAGACCTGTGCTGGCGGCTCAAGCGGGCTGGCTACAGTATCTGGTGCTTCCCTCAGTCGGTGGTCTGGCATCTTGGCGGCGGCACGCTTGAGTACGAGAGCCCCAGAAAAGTATTTTTGAACTTTCGCAACAGCCTTTTTTCTATTGTAAAAAACGAACACTGGGCCAAAGTGCTGTGGCTGGTGCCCGTCAGGCTGGTGCTCGACGGGGTGGCAGGGGCCCGATATGCCGCCAAAGGACAATTCGCAGCTATCTGGGCTGTCGTCAGGTCGCACTTTTCATTTTACGCGCAAATCGGCAGTACACTGGCCAAAAGGCGTCAGGCCAATGCCGTTATCCGGCAGCACCGTATTGGTCCGGAAAACACGTCCGGTGTTTACCGGGGCAGTATTGTAGTGGCGCACTATCTGCGCCGCATTGTTAAATTCAGCGACCTGTGACCCCATGCAATCATACGAACTAATATACGAAGATGACCATATCCTGGTGGTGAACAAACCGGCCGGGCTTCTTACCATTCCCGACAGAACCGGCTCTCAACCCAGTCTGCACCATTTGCTGGAAAAGAAATACGGAAAGGTATTTATCGTACACCGCCTCGACCGTGAAACCAGCGGTATCCTCTGCTTTGCGCGGAATGAAGCCGCTCATCGGCACTTGTCAATTCAGATGGAACGCCACACGGCTGATAAATACTACTTCGCGCTGGTGGACGGGGTGATGCACCACGAGGAGGGTGAAATTGACAAACCCATAGGCGAACACCCCAGAACACCCGGTAAAATGGCCATTGTCACCTCAGGCAAGCCCTCTCTGACGTTCTACAGAGTGGCCGAGAGGTTCAAACACTTCACGCTGCTCGAGGTGCTGATTAAAACAGGACGCACGCACCAGATCAGGGTACACATGCAAAGTATAGGGTATCCCCTCGCTGTTGATGCTATTTACGGCCACAGATCGGCTTTCTTTCTTTCAGAAGTCAAGGGCCGGAAATACAAGTCCGGCAAGTTTACGGAAGAAGAGCGTCCGATGATGGAACGCACCTCCCTGCACGCGGCGCGCCTGCGCGTAGACCACCCGGTTACCGGCGAAAGAATGGAATTCAAAACGGAGCTTCCCAAGGATTTCGCAGCGTTGTTGACTCAGATCAGGAAATGGGAGCGATGAGCCTTTACAGCTGTTTTTGCTCAGGATAGCTCGCTATACAACATGAAATTGGCCTGATTTCGTCGAATTTTCTGGTTTTTTGCTTGTGTTTCAGACTGTTTTTGCAGTTTTGCGGAGTTTTCACACACGGTTTATTTCATTGCCATGAAATCTCTGCTCCCTTTCTGCCTCTGTCTCGTTTTCTCCGGTGTTGCCCTGAATGCTCAGGATAAACAGCCGTCTGCTTTCAATGCCGATCTGCTGAAGGCTTTCCACGTGCGTAATATTGGCCCCGGCGCCATGTCGGGCCGTATCACGGCTATCACGGTGGATCCGTTCCATCCGGAGGTCATTTATGCCGGTGCTGCATCCGGTGGTGTATGGCGCAGCAGAAGTGGCGGAACAGCCTGGGAACCCATTTTCGACAAGGCACCAACGCAAAGTGTAGGCTCACTGGCAATCAACCCGAAAAATCCCGATGAAATCTGGGTAGGTACCGGTGAGGGCAATCCCAGAAACTCCCAGAACTTCGGCGTGGGTATCTTCAAGTCGGTGAACGGTGGCCGCGACTGGGTTTGTATGGGACTGCAGAGCACCCGCACTATCCACCGGGTTATCGTCAATAAAGACAACCCGGATATTGTTTATGCCGCTTCGCTCGGTTCTGCCTACGGTCCGAACGAGGATCGCGGGGTATTCAAAACCACCGACGGGGGTAAATCATGGAAAAAAGTGCTGTATGTGAACGATCTCACAGGCTGTGCCGAGCTGGTGGTGGATCCGCAAAATCCAAACAAGCTCTTCGCTGCCATGTGGGAATACCAGCGCTGGCCCTGGTTTTTTAAATCAGGCGGCAAGGGATCCGGTCTGTACGTGAGCTACAACGGTGGAGAAACCTGGGAAAAACGCACCGATAAGGACGGACTTCCCGAGGGAGAACTCGGCAGAATTGGTCTGGCAGTGGCTGCCAGCAACCCCAATACGGTGTATGCTCTCGTGGAAGCAAAGGAAAATGCACTCTATAAAAGCACCGACGGTGGGGTAAAATGGTTCAAAATGGCCACCAAAGGGATGGGCGACCGCCCGTTCTACTATTCCGAAATCTATGTAGATCCGCAGGATGAAGACAGGATTTACTCTATCTACACCTATATATCCAAAAGTGAAGACGGAGGCAGGAACTTTGATACCTGGGCTGGCTGGACTATACACCCCGATCACCATGCTTTCTGGATTCATCCGGAGAATGGCAACTATATCATCAATGGGAACGATGGCGGACTGAATATCACCTATGACAGAGGAAAAACATGGCGTTTTGCGGAAAATATACCCGTCGGACAGTTCTATCACATTGAAACTGACAATGAGTGGCCCTATAGCGTATATGGCGGTTTGCAGGATAACGGCTCCTGGGTAGGTCCGTCGGCAGTGTGGAAGTCGGGTGGTATCCGGAATTCCGACTGGCAGGAGGTGAATTTCGGCGACGGTTTCGAATGTATGCCCCGCCAGGATAACCCCCGCTACGTATTCTCTCAGTCGCAGGGAGGCGAACTCAGCTACGGCGACCGAAAAACCGGCGACAGCAGGTATATCAAACCGCTGCACCCCGACGGTGAAACCAAACTACGCTTCAACTGGAACGCAGCACTGGCACAGGATCCGTTCAGACCGCACGGTATTTACTTCGGTTCGCAGTTCGTGCATCACTCGGAAGACCTCGGACAGACCTGGCGCATCATCAGTCCTGACCTGACCACCAATGATACGTCCAAAATGCATCAGGATATATCCGGCGGACTGACCCCCGATGCTACCAATGCCGAAAACCACTGTACCATCATCGCCATCAACCCGTCGCCGCTCGAGAAGGATGTGGTGTGGGTAGGTACCGATGATGGCCAGGTTCAACTTACCCGCGATGGCGGCGCTACCTGGGAGAATTTTGCCGACAAACTGCCCGATGCTCCCAAAAATGCCTGGATCCCTGCGCTGGAGGTCTCTCACACGAACAAGGGAGAAGCTTTCGTGGTGATGAATGACTATCGGCGTAACGACTGGAGTCCATATTTGTTCCACACAACCGATTATGGCCGCAAGTGGAAAAGAATCGCATCACCGAAGAACTTGCCCACTGCAGGCGGTGCGGGTGGCAACTTCTGTCTGTCCATGGTCCAGGATACAGAGGTGCCCTCCCTGCTTTTCCTGGGTACCGATCAGGGACTCTATGTTTCAGTTGACTACGGGGATAACTGGGTGAAATGGCCCGAGGAGTCATTCCCCTCTGTTCCTGTTTATGACATGAAAATCCAGCAGCGCGACGGTGATCTGGTGCTTGCTACCTTCGGCCGCGCCGTTTGGGTACTCGACAACCTCGCCCCGCTCCGTGAAATAGCCGCCACGAAGGGTGCGATCCTCGACCAGCCCTTCAAACTTGTGAAGGCGCAGCCGGGTATCCTCGCCGAGTACCGCTCTTTTGACGGAGTCCGCTTCGCCGTGGATGCCACCTACGAGGGAGAAAGCAAGGGTACATCCGTAAGAATACCGGTCTGGGTAAAGCCCGGACTGAAACCTGCAGGTATAAAAGAAGAGAAAAAAGAGAAGGAAGACAAGTCCAGAGAGGGCAAAAAGCGCGGAGGAGGCGACAAAAAGAAGGAAATGGCCATCGTTACCATCACCACCATGCGTGGCGACACCATCAGAAGGTTCAAAACCGAACTGGATACCATGTTCAACAGCGCAGTCTGGTGGGGTATGGATACAAAGGGCGTCAGATTTCCCTCCAAAAACGATCCCCCTGCCGATCAGCTGGAACCCGGAGGTGGACCACAGGCACTGCCGGGAGATTATCTGGTCAGGGTGAAGTACATGAGCTGGTCAGATTCAATCAAAGTTACCGTCATTGATGATCCGCGACTGGAAATATCTGTGGCCGACCGCGAGGCCCGAAACCAGGCAGTGCGCGAAGTACACAAGATGGCAGAGAAGGCCTCTGCAGCGTACGACAGGCTGAAGGAGGCAGAGAAAATTCTCGGACTGGTGGAGAGTCAGTTCGTGAATGTGCCCGACAGCCTGAAAAAGGAAACCCTGAAACTGGGAAGTGCCATCAAGGACTCCATCGGAATCATGAAAGACGATTTTTTCAACCACAAGGAGACCAAAGGCATACAACGCGGACGCCAGGGACTTAATTCATTTTACTGGAATGCACTGGGTTATATCAACGGAAATATGGGGGCTCCGAATTCCACTGCAAAAATAGCCATGGACAAAGCCCGGCGTGAAACAGAGGAAATTCTTGAAAAAGTAAACAAACTGTTTGACAATCAATGGGTTGAATACCGAAAGCAGGTGGAGGCCATCAAATATTCCCTTTTTAAAGACTGGGATAAATTGTAAAACATGGGAAAGTCGGGAACTAGCGCTTAATTTTGCGCCTGATTTTCAACAACTACTGAATGCAGGATTTTATCTCAGAATTGAAGTGGCGTGGACTGATCCACGATGTAACACCGGGAATAGA
>CAIYFY010000360.1 GCA_903925535.1 uncultured Bacteroidota bacterium
GGTCATGCCAACGACAGAAACTGGTTGCGGGCAGAAATGCACGATTTTGATCGGACAGTCCGCGCAGTACTCGAGTTTGCTGCTGCAGATAGCGAAACACTCGTGATTGTGACCGGCGACCACGAATGCGGCGGACTGGCACTGACGAAGGGAGCAGGGAAAGCTGATTTTAAAGCGGAATTCTCGACCAGGCTGCATACAGCTGCGTGGGTACCTGTATTTGCATACGGACCATCCGCCGGTTTATTTACCGGAATATACGATAATACCGCTATTTACAGCAAAATGAGGGAAGTACTCGGAAAGTAACCCCTACCCTTTTGCTTCCCTGCGCTTCAGCTCATCGCGAATCCGGGCAGCTGTTTCGTAGTCTTCGGCATCCAGTACTTCCTGTAAACGGGTTTTCAGCGAGTCAACAGGCCAGTTCTCGAACGAACTGTCATCCAGCGTGGGTGTAGTTACCGATACAGAAGAGTAACTACCCTCCTGCTCATCGAGCACCACACCCGCGGCTTCCAGAATGAAATCATAAGTGAAAATGGGGCATTCGTATCTTACTGCCATCGCAATGGCGTCAGAGGTACGGGAGTCAATTTCGAACAATTCTCCGTCCCTCATACAAACCAGTCTGGCATAGAATATTCCATCCAGCAGGTTGTTGATAATCACCTCCTTCAACTTAACCTGAAACGTATCGAGTGCGTTTTTGAAAAGATCGTGCGTGAGAGGCCTGTTAGGGGTCATCTGCTCCAGGGCAACAGCAATTGCCTGTGCCTCAAAACTGCCTATAACAATTGGTAAACGCCTTTTTCCACGCTTTTCTCCCAACACAACTGCATAGTTATGCGACTGAGTCATGCTGTGCGAGAGGGCGACAATTTCCAGTTCGATTCGTCTCATTCGATGTATTAAGTTACTGCGTAATCGGTTTTACGGGTGATTATTTTCAGGATTTGAATTTGCGGATTGCCTCAGTAAGACGCGGAACCACCTCGAACAGGTCGCCTACTACGCCGTAATCGGCTGCCTTGAAAAACGGCGCTTCCGGATCTTTGTTGATTACAACGATTGTCTTGGAGTTGTTCACGCCGGCCAGGTGCTGTATGGCACCGCTGATACCAATGGCAATATACAGGTTCGGACGGATGGCAATACCGGTTTGTCCGACGTGCTCATGGTGCGGACGCCAGTGGCTGTCGGCAACGGGTCTGGAACAGGCGGTGGTTGCACCCAGCTCTCCTGCCAGATCTTCCACAATACCCCAGTTCGACGGGTCTTTCATGCCGCGACCGGCAGAAACGACTATTTCAGCTTCCGGTAGTGGAACAATACCCTCCTGTGTGCGCGAAGACTTCACGCGTATGCGACTGGGAGGCACTGTAACAGACTGATTTTCAACGGAAACAGGGCTTCCAATGGTTTCCGGCTTTACGGCGTTACCCATGAGCGTGACGACATTGACGTTGCCGCTGAGCTCATATTCAGCTATTGCTTTGCCTGAGAAGACAGACTTGCTGACTTTGACCGCACCGCCATTCAAAGTTGGAAGGCTGTTGATTCCGGATGCAATACCGGCGTCGAGTTTAACTGCCAGGCGACCTGCCACAGCTTTGCCTGTGGAGGTGTGGCTGAGAACAACCAGTTTTGCTCCGTGCTGCCTGGCAACATCTGCAATAACTGATGCATAAACCTGTCCATCGAGGTGTTCCAGGGAGCTGTCCGGAATATTGACTACCTTGTGTGCACCGTAAGTACCCAGTACTCCGGCATCATTAACCGGACCCAGGGTGAGGGCAACACACTCGCCACCCATGATATCGGCCGATTTACGGCCATAAGTGACAGCCTCGAGGGCTGCTTTCTTGAATTGTCCGCGGTGGGAATCTGCAAATACGAGTACCATATTGTCAGGATGTTTCGGGTTAGGAGAGAACTTTGGCTTCTTCGTGCAGCAGGCGTACCAGCTCGTCCATATTGGCAGGGTCAACCAGTTTGACGCCCGCTTTGGCCGGAGGAAGAGTGAATCTGGTTGCCCTGGTTTTGTCGTCGAAAGCGCAGGGCTGTACTTCGGTCAGTGGCTTTGTACGGGCCGTCATAATGCCGCGCATGTTCGGGATACGCTGCTCTGCCATGCCCTTTGCCGCGCTCAGTACAAACGGCAGATCTACTTCCAGCTCTTCCACCCCGCCCTCGATTTCACGCTCGAGCGAAGCAACTGTGCCGTTCAGGTCGAGTTTGGAGGCATTGGCTATGTAGGGCATACCCAGGTGTTCTGCTACCATGGCCCCCGTTTCGGCGCCGTTGTAGTCAATAGTCTCTTTGCCAAAGAAAATGATATCGAAATTGCCGGATGCGGCGTATTCGGCAATCTGTTTGGCTGTGTAGGCGGCACTTTTGGGGTCGGCATTGATTCGAACCGCTTCGTCTGCACCGATAGCCAGTGCTTTCCTGATCGTGGTTTCATTGGAAGCAGGACCAACATTCAGGGCTACAACAGTGCCTCCGAGTGCTTCCCTGATTTCGCACGCGCGCACCAGCGCGTACCACTCGTCGTAGGGGTTCATGATGAACTGCACGCCCGCAGCATTGAATTCCGAACCCTCTGCATTGAAGGAAATCTTTGCGGTGGTGTCAGGCGTTTGGCTGATACAGACTAAAAACTTCATTTTGAATTGGTTAGCTGCAAATGTTAAAGTTTGTGGTTATTTTTGCGGCCCGCAAAGGTAGTCTTTTTGCCCCGCTGTTAAAAACTTCCTGCGAAGTTTCCCCTTAAAAACAAACTGTGGTTATTTTCGTTCAATATCCGATCATTCATTCTGTTTCATGACGCCGAGACACCAACAACTGCTCGAATTGCACGCTGCATCACCCGGAGATGCTTTCATTCTTTTCGCGCTGGCCAAGGAATGTGAGAATGCAGGTGATAACGCTGCCGCACTTTCTCATTACCTCCGGCTGCGTGAATTACACCCCGGGTACATCGGTCTGTACTACCATCTGGGCAAGTTGTACGAACTGCTCGATCATGAAGAAGCTGCTTCTGAAGTTTATCGTGCAGGAATTGAACTGGGCAAAAATACCGGCGACAGGCATGCCACCAGTGAACTGATGGGAGCACTTGCCAATATCGGAATCTGACAAAGCTGATGATGAAACTTCTTGTTGTTGCACTCGCCCTCATTTTTTCAGCCTGCGGCGGCAGTCGCCCGGATGAAACGACCGGCAGGGTTGCCACCGAACCGCGAACGGCACAGTTTTTGGTGAAAAAACTGCAGGGCCGGAATCTGGATGCTGTCAGACGCATGAGCGCCCAAACCCGCATTTATGTGGAAGGTGATGGTCAGGGTATGTCGGCAAACGGAAATATTATATGGGTGCGCGACAGTGCCATCTGGATGAATGTGAAAAAGTTTGGACTGGAGGCGGCCAGAATACTGGTCACCACCGACTCTGTTTTCATGATTAACAGACTTCAGAAAACCTGGTCCGGTCGCAGCCTCGAATCACTGCAGGCTGAGTATCAGTTGCCCGGTGGTTTCGATCTTCTGCAGGATTTTCTGCTGGGCCGTGCCTGGATGGACAAAGACATGGAGGTGCGGTCTGATATCGAGGACGGGCTTCACCGGTTATCCGGCTCAAATGGTGGTGTTTCAGCGGATTACAGGATAGAAGAAGGTTCATTTTTGTTGAAAAGTGAATCGTTCCTGCAACCCAGAACAGCCAGAAATGTTCGTTTTTCCTTTGATAACTACCAGAAGACAAAACACGCAGGTCTTTATCCCTTGCTCCGGACGATTCAGGCATTCACCCCGGAAACCAAAGATGTACAATTTGAACTCGAATTTTCGCATGTTGACTTCAATACTCCAGCCCCTTGCAGGTTTGAAATCCCGGCCACTTATCAGCGGACGGAGTAGGTTTTTGGCATGTCTGCTTCCTGTTCTGTTATTGCCTTTGCTCGCTTCCGCACAGTCCAAAAAAGAGCTGGAGGACAAGCGCAAAAAGATTATCAGGGATATCGCTGCCACCGAAAAGATGATCTCCAAAACCAAAGCGAATAAGGATGCTACCTATGACCGCTTTTTGGCGCTTCAGAATCAAATCAGCAGTCGAGAGGCACTTATTCTGACAATTGAACAGGAGTTGCTGGCCGCCGAAGACGGTATTTCCAGAAATCAGATGGTGATTGAATCACTCCAGGCCGACGTTGCCAAGATGAGGGAAGAATATGCCAGAACTGTTCGGTATGCCTTCAGGCAGAAATCACTCTCCAATCCGCTGTTGTTCATTCTGTCCGCAGCCAGCCTGAACCAGGCTTTCCGGCGATGGCTTTTTCTCCGCAAATATGACGAAAGACGCCGTGAGCAGGCAAGACTGATTCAGGAGACCCAGGAAATGCTCAGAAACAAGACAGATAAACTTCAGTCAACCCGTATTGAAAAGGAACAACTCCTCATCACCATGCAGGGCCAAAAGGCGTCGCTCGGTGAAGAACTGACGGAAAAAAACAATATGCTCAGGGTTTTATCTAAGGATGAAGCCCGACTCAGAGCCGATCTGAATCAGAAGCAGGCAGCTCGCGAACAACTCGACAGGGCTATCGAATCGGTCATTTCCGCAGAAGTGGAGAAGCGAATAGTGGAGTCAAAAACAAAGCCTGTACCCAAAAAAGAAGAAGTTCCCCCTCCTGCACCCGCGCCCGCGCCTGAAAAAAAAGAGGTCAAAGCTGAAAAACCTGTAGTTGTTGCCAAACCGGAGGCCACAACTGAATCTGCCACTTCGGGTTCTGCTTCCTCCTTCGGTAAAATGCAGGGAAAATTGCCCTGGCCAGTAGAGGATGGCTTCATCTCAAAAGCTTTCGGCCGTCAGAAGCACCCCACACTGCGCAACCTTGAGATAACCAATAACGGAATTGACATCCGGACGGATGAAAATGAGCAGGTGCACGCCATCTACGAGGGCGTCGTAGCCGGAATTCAGTATATCCCCGGCCACGAAAATACAGTGATAATTCAGCACGGCGATTACTACACAGTGTACTCAAACCTGGCTTCAACCAGTCTGAAAAAAGGAGATACGGTAAAAGGGCGACAGGCAATCGGCACCGTAAGTACCAATGCCATCACGGGTACCACTGAATTGCACTTTGAACTCTGGCGGCAAAAGGAACGATTGAATCCGGGGGTGTGGATAAAGAAATGATGGTGGCAGAGCGTATCTGCCATACACACTTCCAGAGACTTCATTCCACTTTAAGTTATTGAAAATGTATTGGTTGTGTAAGTTATCTCTCAAGCAGTGAGCGCAATTTAAACAGCTCATCAATCATAATAAAGTTGGTATATCCCTTTCTTGCCAGCCCCCTCATCAATTCTTTATCACCTGTCCATAACTTAACACTTTTAAATTCAGCAAGTGCAACAAAGTCAGAATGGCGCTGAAAACAATGTTGGTATCAACAACAAATTTCATTGAGGCAAAAAGCGATGTTTATTTTCTTCCCACCAGAGTTTGTTAACCTCGCGAGCTAGTTGATCCACCTCTTCCTGAGTAGCTTTACTATCCCTCGTAGCTTCTTTATAAAGCAGGTAATTAATCAGACGTTGTACTCCTTCCAGATCAGTTGACGCTGGAAGTGTTATAATAATCTGGTTGTCAAGCCGCTGAATTGTCATTTTCTAATATTTTAATGCAAATATAGGTGTTTTTCAGGCACACCCTAGTTAATCCGAATGTTAATCCCCCCCTTGTCCTGCTCAAATCCCGACAGAGAGTAGCCAAAAGTAAGCAGGAAATAACGGGTCAGCGTGTTCGACCGCTGCTCCTCGAGATAGTTCAGACTGCTGTTCCTCACAATACTTCTGTTCTGATCAAGCAGGTCAAAGGCCGACAACCGGATTCTCCCCTTGTTGTTTTTGAGTATGTAACGCGTTATCCCTGCCTTCCAGAGCGGAACAACGGTGCGCTCGCCAAATGTTTCAGGTGAAAATACCGTATAGTCGAACTGTGTTTCTATCAGCCACTTCGCCGTAGGTGTGTATTTCAGGTCGGTGTACCACTGATGATTTACAAACTGCTGGTCAAGCGCAGTGTTCAGCGACCAGTGAGTTGTGGTGTTGTTCAGTCTGAAACCGAATAAAGCGTCCACTTTCTCTTTTCGACGGTTCTCTACCGAAAAATCGCCCCCTGCCCGCCAGTCGTTTACATTATTCAGCACGTTGTTCAGATACAGCAGTCGCTGTGTGTATCTTGAATTCAGTTTCAGGTTGAATTTGATCTTCAACGGCTTGACAGGTGCGCCAAACTGTATGTTCCCTTTTACGGCTGTTTCGTGTGAAACGTTCACCGGAGTTACTGTCCGTCTCAGCGACTCGTCAATGGTAGTAGCATTGGTAATACGGTCTTTGGTGTAGGTTCCCGTAATATTGGCAAAAAACGAGGTAAAGCTGAACTGGTCGTACAAAAAGAACCCTGTCCGCAGTTCGTGCACGTACTCCGGACGAAGCCCCGGGTTGCCGATATAGATGCTCAGCGGATTGGAATTGTCAACTACCGGCTGCAATTGCTCGGGCGAAGGTTCTGTGAAGCGTGTCTGGTAATCTGCGTTTAACCGGGTGCCTGACCTGATTTCGTACTCCCAGTTGGCTGAGGGGAGCAATCTGGCGAAACGGGCGTTAAAGGGCTGGCCGGTCAACAGGTTTTCGTTGTTGAGAATAGATTGCTGTATGTCAAAACCTGCATTCAACCGCTGTTTACCCCTGTTAACCAGCAGATTTACGCCTCCCTTGTCGTAGCGATAACCCCGCCTGAACTGGTTGGTCAGCAGGTTATTCAGCTGTTCTCCGCCTGGTACCATATCGTAGAAATCACGGGTATTGGTATTGGAGTAGTTCTGCGTGGAGGCGCTGAATTCAAGGTATTTCTTCCCGCCGACCGGCTCCGTATAGGCGAGTGAAATTCCGGCCTGTGCTCCTTTGTCGGTGATAGCCTGTCGCTGTGCAATGGTGTCGGCCAGCGTCTGGGGCAGATAAAATGTATTCACGGCATACAGCAATCCGTCTGACCCGCCGTTGTTGGCATTGAAGGTTGATTGTGCCACCAGTGCCCTGCCGGTTTTCCTGAATTTGCGCCGCCATGTTATAATAGACCTGATATTATACCTGTTTCCCTCTGATTCGTAGTCGCGGGTACCCTGGTTTGACCCGGCTCCGCTGGCTGTATTGGCATAGGAAAGACCGATATTCTCCAGAAATGATCCGCTGTATCCCCCGCTTGCGCGCACGATAACCTGCTGGAATGAATCGGGCCTGGTTTTAAAATTCAGGTTCAGGTTATGCCCGTAACTGTTGGTGTATTCATTGTTCCGTTCAAAGTTGTAAAATAAACCTTCTGTACCCAGATTTTGCCTGGATGTTTCCTGAAAAAGGTCGTTTCTGAACTGGTTGGCGAAGTAGCTCAGGGTAAGCTCTGTATTTTTCGAAAAGTCCTTCGAGTAATTCAGCCCGCCCGCCAGAGACGATCTGATACCGTTTCCGGCCCGCTCATCGGAAAGCGGAATCGAACCGTCGTTCATGGAGAAGGAAAAACTGCCTCCACTCATCATAGCCCCCATTCCACCGAGCATTTGTATGTAGTCGTTGAGGGAGAAACCCACCTCATTGGTGTTGTTGGCCATTCCAATCACGGACAGTCTGCTCCCCGGGGAAAACCGGTTCAGGTTCATCCGGCCCTCGTATCTGTTATCCGTACCAGCGCCGGCATCTGCTTTCCCGAAGTATCCGTGTTTGTGGGTCTCCTTCAGTTTCAGGTTGATGGTTCGCTCCTCGTTTCCATCCCTGATTCCGGTCAGTTCTGCCATTTCAGACTGTTTGTCGAATACCTGTACCCTGTCAACGGCCTCTGCCGGCAGATTTTTGGTGGCTACCCGGGTATCCTTTCCGAAAAACTCTTTACCGTCCACGAGTACATTCTGAACGGTTTCACCCATGGCCTTTACCGATCCGTCGCGTTGTACTTCCACGCCGGGCAGTTTTTTCAGCAAATCCTCTACTGGGGCTCCCGGCTGCACCTTGAAGGCGGCGGCATTGTAGTCAACTGTATCGCGACTGATGCGCATGGGATTGCGTTCTGCACTGATTTCAACCGAGGGAAGCACCGCATTCGATACGGAGAGCTTCAGCTGATCGAGTACCAGTTTTTCCTGCGAAGGCTCCAGCGTAAATTCCTTCCAGGCAGTGGTGTATCCGACATAGGTAACCTGCAACAGAAACCTGCCCGGGCCTTTTACGCGGAGGGCAAATTTGCCTGTTGCATCGGTGGCACCGAACGCGCTCATCACCGAGTCGGGTGTCATGGCGACAACTGTAGCAGCCGGAAGCGGCAGTGAAACCGAATCCGTTACCAGACCTTCGACAATAGTCTTCTGGCTGAAAGCGGTAGTTGTTACCACTGCCAGCAAGGCAATCAGTAGAGTTTGTTTCATTGAAAGTTCCTTTAGTTGCGCTCTTCGGAAATAACCTGAATACGAATTCCGCCTCCTTTTCCACCCATTTCAACCCCCATCTCTTTCAGTTTTTCATCCTGAATGACCTTGAAC
>CAIYFY010000361.1 GCA_903925535.1 uncultured Bacteroidota bacterium
CAATATCAGAAAACCCTTTATATTGCGCCTGAAACCAGATTAAACTGTAAAAACACCTTTCAATCTCTGTCACATGCGTCCCATCTTTCGCCTGATTATTCTAACTACCTTCTTCTGTACCTCCGGATTTACCAGCATATTCGCACAGGACTGTGGTAAAGTTATAAAAGAAAACAAGAAAGTCAGTGGTGTGCAGTTCGCCTCCACCAGTCAGCTTTCTATTGTCATACGAAGTGGTTATATATACTTCCTTGAACTTTTTACCGACGAAACCGGCATCTATGCGCGTCTCACATCTCAGGGAGGTATCGAATTTAACCGCGATGATCAGGTCGTTTTCGTGGATGCTGGCGGTCAGGAACGTGCATTCAAGTTTATCGGAAATGACGAGCGCGTTCCGGGCGCATCGGTGCCTACGCACAAAAACAAACTCGGCCTCGACACCGAGTCGCTGAAATGGATTGGCGAGTCGAATATCGTTGGTATCAATTTTATCAATTTTGTTGACCGTCAGAAGTACAAGTTCACCGTCAACGCGGACCGACAACTGGAACTCAAGAATCTGGTGAACTGTTTCATAGGTATCCTGGAAAAGGATGTGTCAGAAAGTGCCTCCTCCGCCGTACCGGCCCGCACGGAACCGGCTTCTTCTACAGGTACTTCCACCGGAAAACCGGGGGGGCCGTCCAAACCGGGAACCTACCCGTCCGGACCGGCTACCGACAGCGAAGTAGCTGCGCTCAAAAGTGAACTGGAAAAAACCAAAGAACGTCTCAGGGCCGAAATAAAAGCCGAAAAGGACAGGGCCGAGGCAACAAAGGCACAAATCCAGCAGGAAGTTCTGGCCGCCCGTGAGGCCGCGAATGCCAGAAAACTCGAATTCAATAACGAGGTACTGGAAGCCCGGAAAAATTCCATGGCTGAAATTGAAAAGGCCAAGGCTGAGGCGCAGAATTTCGTGGCGCAGAGCAAGGCAAAGGCCGACTCCATGGTCACCAGAATTAACTCGAATGTGGAAGATGCGCGCAAGCAGGCCGGCGAAGAAATTCAAAAAGCCCGCGTAGCTTCGGCAGAGGAGGTGAAAAAGGCACGTGAAGCCGCAGCCAAAGAGGTTGCTGATGCCAAAAATCGCCTCGAACAGGCCAAACTTCAATACTCTGACGAGGTTGCTACAGCCCGAACCAACTCGGCAGACGAGCTGAAAAGAATCCGGGAGGAAAATGCGCGCATGATCGCTGATGCCCGAAAACTCGCCTCGCAAGAATCTGAAAAAACAACCACTGATGTGGTGGAAGCCAAAAAATCGGCTGCCGAACTTATTCTGAAAGCTCGCGAGGATGCTGCCAATGAGGTGGCCCAAACCCGCGAAAACTCTGTTCTCGAAAAACAGAAAATTGCGACCGATATAGCGGAAAGCCGCCGAAAAGCTGCCGAAGAGAAAAATCTCATTCAGCAAAACAATGCAACTGAACTCGCCGAACTCAAGGAAAGTATCTCCAAACAACGGGAGGCTGCAGCTACAGAGGTGGCAGAAGCAAGGAAAAAAGCCTCTGAAGAGGTAGCGCGGATTCGCGCCGAGGTGGCCGACCAGCAGAAAAAGGCCGAGGCGGAAAAAACGGAAATTGCACGGCAAGTACAGGAAAGCAAGCTGAAGGCAGCACAAAACGTTCAGCAAATTCAGGAAGAGGCCAACAAGGCTATCGCCGAATCACAGAAAAATGCCAAGGTGCAGCGTGACTCCATAGCGCTTGAGGTAGCCGAGTCGCGCAAGAAAGCTGAAGCGGAGATTGCCAAAATTCAGGCGGAGCTGACTGCTGCCGTCGAGGCAGCCAAAGCCCGCGAAGAAAAAATACGCCAGGAGAGCGCCGAAGCTGTCCGCCTCGCACGCGAGCGCAGCGCGCAGGAAGTGGCAAAAGCGCAGGAAGAGGCCCGTACAAGGGTGCAGGAGGCCAACTCCAAGGCAAGTGAAGTTCAGAAACAGTATGCCACCGAGATAAATTCGTCCAAACAAACGGCCGAGGACAAGATTAAACAGATCCAGTCGGAGGCTGCCGCAGCTGTGGCAGAGGCCAAAAAGAAACAGAAGGAAACAACAGAGGCCAGCGCTGCAGAAGTAATCTCCTCCCGCGAAAAAGCTGCCGCAGAGATAGCTGCTGCACGCGAAAAGGCTGCCAACGACGTCGCAGCCGCCCGTGAAGCTGCCGTCCGGGCTCAGCAGGAGTCGGCCAACAGTGTGGCAGAGGCAAAACGCCAAAGCGGTCAGGCCATCCTTGCCGTAAAAACTGCTGAAGCCGACAGTATCCGCATTGCCCGTGAAAGCAGCGCCAATCTGCGCCAGAAACTGGCCGGTGATGTGGCCGAAGCGCGTGAAAAGGCAGCAGCCGAGATAGCCAAGGCCAATCAGGACGCCGCCAATGATGTGAAAACGGCACGCGAAACGGCTGCACGCGAGAAACAGGCCGCTGCCGAAGCCATCGCCAGGGCAAAAGAGGACGCTGCCAATCAGGTGGCCACAGCCCGCGAAACAAGTGCCAAAGAGGTGGCTGCCGCCAAACAACAGTCGGTGGAGGCAATTGCACTGGCCAAACGCGAAGCGGACGATAAAAAGGCTGCCTATGCCAAAGAAATCGCCGAGTCACTCGAGAAGTCTAGAAAAGAGGTCAATGAAGCACGCGTAGCCGCAGCAGCCGATGTGGCCGCCGCCCGAAAGGAAGCTGAAGACAAACGCCAGCAGTACGCCGCTGAAACCGCCGAAGCCCGCAAAAAATCGGTCGAGGAAATTACAAATGCTCAGAAAGAGGCCACCGACGCCGTCCAGAAAGCGCGACAGGAGTCAGCGGTTACAATTAATCAGACCAGGGAGGCCGAAGCAAAAGCCGTTGCAGAAGTAAAGTCGCAGGCAACAGCAGAAATCAACAGAATCAAAAAGGAAACAGAAGCGAGTATCGCAGCTGAAAACCAGCGCGCAGAAGCCGCCAAAAAAGGACAAGCAGCTGAAGCACAAAAACTGCAGCAAATCCAGGCTGAAGTAAAGGCTGCCGAAGAAAGGCTGAAGCAACTGCTCGCTGAAGAAGAAGCAAAAAAGAAGAAAAACTAGGGTTTGTCTTAAACGGCGGATAACCTGTGAATAACCGGACTGGATTCTTCCCCCGGGATTCACAGGTTATCGCTCCGTGAACTATTTTTACGCTCTCATCAGTGGCTGATGGTCACTTTTTTCCCCATGACGAAATAAATACCCGCCGGCAATTCAGGCTCCTGAAAACGTATGCTGTTTTCTCCGGGTACTATCTCCACCATACGCTCTCGCACTACCCTGCCCTGCGCATCTTTAATCTGACAGCGCAGCGTTTCTCTGCGATCACTATTCAGGGTAACTACGAAATCACCGGCACTCGGATTGGGTGAAATGCTGATGCCTGAATCCTCCTCCGGATCTTTTGTGCCTGATGTCAGACTCAGGTTAAAGGTCTTGATGTTTGTCTTGCACGAGTTGGATGCCTCCAGTTTCACCGCATACGCGCCCGGTTGTGCATACGTGTGCACGGGATTCACCTCCGTACTGTTCGTCCCGTCGCCAAAATCCCACAGGTAAGTGGCAGCATTGGTACTGGTATTGGTGAAGGTGGCAACCAGATTCGTTGATGTAACGGTAAAATTGGGGGTCGGCAGCGCCAGTACTGTAACACGCTGTGTATCTCTGGTGGCTCCGTCTGCGTTGGAGGCGGTGAGAATGACTGTCTTTTGACCGGGTGTGAGGAATGTAACAGTGTGCGGACCGGGTCCTGTGGCATTGGCCGGGGTAACCAGTGTGCCGAAGTTCCACGAATAGGCAGCTCCGGGGGTAATTTCCTGCGCCTGAAAGGTAACGGGCGTCTGGCGGCAGGCGGTATCAACCGGATTCAGCATGGCAGCAACGGGGAATACAGGCGGCACATATTTCTGTACACCTATATTGTCTATAAAAGTGGTATTCCCGTAATCGTTGATGGCGGTGAACCTGACAACCACCTTCTGGCCAGCCCAGGGACTGAGATCCAGCCGCACTGTTTTCCAGTCGGCTGCAGTGGATGTCACATACAGTGTGGTCTGGTTGGGAGCTGTGGCCAGTTCCGGATCAAATTTTTCGAAAAGAACCACCGGGTCAGCGGCCAGATCACATCCGGGGAACAACTCTACCCGGAGACCGTCGCTGTAGGTATTCCCATAAGCCCGGTGCGCCAGGTCGAAATTCAGTGAAGGTGTATCCACGCCTGTAACTTCCACCGGAATCATGTAAAGATGATCTACCTGTCCGCGGTCGTTGTAATTAAAGTGGTTCATGAAGTAGGCTCTTGTCGGATCGCCGTCTTTTCCGATCAGGTTGTTGTAGTTCAACGACAGTTTCCAGGTAACTGCGTTATCAGGATTGGCTACCACCCAGCCAAGAGGTGCCTCGGTAATTCCTTGGAATGTCTCGGTAAATGCACCTGACACCGCCTGTGTCACAACAGGCAGCAGGGTGGAGATGGTATCATTGAAACGGACATTGTCGGCTGTCTGCGACGTCCATATCCTGAGTCTGAGCAGTCCGTTGCCATTCAGACTGACGGGCGTGACAAACGTATAGTCTGCCGTCTGAGCAGGCAGTATTTCAGGAAGTGTTTCTGAAACCGGTGTTTCATCATCAATCTGGTATGTAATCACCGCATCACTAACGGTATTTACCCCTTCATTGGCTACTCTCACAGAGATTACCTGCTCGGAAGTACTGCACGAAATAATGGCATCTCCTGCCGGTGCAAGTATCTGTTTGATACTCAGATCATACGCCTGCGGGCACTCGAGGAGTCCGCCGTTCCACCTCACTGCCACCGCACGCCGGCCGCGCAATCCGGAGGGCAGGCTCGCCCCCATGGATATCCACTGCGGATCTCCCGGATTTGAAAGAGGAATCGTAACAATATTGGTGTCTGCAGTAGCCCTCAGTTCCATATACTTGCTACCAAGATGGTACAAGTCGTAGTTCAGGGTATCGTTCAGGGGTGCACAGCTCACGGTCATGGAATCGGGACAAACCTTCAGTACAGAGATACTCTGCGGGAGAGGGGCGATACTGAATGCAAAATCACTACGGTCTTCCACACCATTTCTGACGACTTTAATGACTGCTCCGGCGGTCACACCGGCCGGTACGAGCCAGTCATACATCCGCCGCTGGGCCGGAACAGTGGCAATGGCTGTGAATGTTGCTCCGTTGTCGGAGGAATAGCTCAGTTCAAAATCGCCGTTTACACCCTCCGCATCCCAGTGGATTCGTTCAGTAGTGCCAGGCACAAGTCCCTCTCCTCCATTGGGATAGGTCAGTTTTACCGAGTCTGTCAGGAAACACCACACCAGGTGACAGGCCTGTGGGCCCATTGGTACATCGGTACCATTTACACGAATGGTGTAGCTGCCGGGCTGTGGTGATGTTACAGCCACCTGCTCTACGGGGTTGAGCGTATCGCGCCCGCGTGTGGCAGGTGCACTCAATGCAGCGATGGAAGGTGTCGGATTCAGCACCCAGGGCTCCAGCACGGTACCATCTGGCGCCACAATCTGCAGATCCAGGTCATTCAGCAATGCCCGACCGGCCTGTGGTGAAGCGGGCGGATCCGACCAGACCAGCATTACCCGAAGCTGTGAAACGCCCGGTGGTACGTCCAGTGAATGACTTTTCTGGTCGCCGGCAATGATTGTATCTGACAAAAACTGACCTCCGCTGAGCAGCTGATAGGCGCGCCAGGCATTGATATGGCCCCAGCCGAAGCGGAAATCGGGACCAGCATTACCCAGATCATTGGCCGTATTCAGGATGGTACCCTTCAGGAGTGCCGATGGCGGTATTTCCGAGTACATGGTTTTATATGCCTGCGTAAGCTGTGCAAGACACCCGGCAATTCCGGGTGCTGCACCTGATGTACCCCCGAAAACCTGATAGGTGTTATCGGGACTGGTAGAACCCTGGTCGGTACCATTGGCTGCAATATCGGGTTTCAGGCGACCGTCGTGAGCGGGACCCCGGCTCGAGGAGGTTTCCAGCGTCCCATCGGCCTGCAGATTGGCTGTAGCTATGGCGTTTTTTGCCATTTTATGGCCACCTGTAATATTTCCCCACTGATTACCCGCACCGTAGCTGCAATCAGATCCATTGCTGTTGCCGGCGGAAAAAACGTGCATCAGCGTCGGATTCCCGTAAATCTGCTGGTCAACTGTTTGTGATGCCAGGGTGTAGCCCGTATTGCATCCGTCTGAATACGAGGTATTGGTTATCGTTACGCCCTTTTGAAGGTGTAAAGGCAACGTCTGATCCAGAAAATCATTCACATAGTCAACAGCATACACATCGGCACCATCGGCCATACCGCGCTGGGTCGGATCAATGTTGCCTGCGCCGCCGATGATACCCCCTACTCCATCGCCATGTGTACCCTGTCCGGCCGGTGTATTGGCATAATTGAACAGACGACCCTGAAAATCAATATGCGGACCCAGCTGTCCGTCGTCGCGGACAAGCACACTCACACCTTCACCGTTATAGCTGATACCGGCTCCGTGGTCGCTGTTGATTACATTTGCGCGGTGCAGTGAGCGTCCTTTGGTATCCTCGGGTTCTCCGGGCTCCGATATCTGCTCCATATATTGTACAAACGGCAGGGCAGCAATTTGCAACAATTCCGGAACAAGCACCCGTGCCTGCAAAATGCCCGCATCGGCATGCTGTGTCAACAGAATCATACCGTTTGCAGTACAGGCAGATACCGCCTCATTCCAGCGCATACTCCTGTAAATCCTTATGTTCACGTCAATCCAGTCGCCATGCAAGGCCCATGAACCATAAGGAGGTTCGCGCAGGGAGCGGGACAGCTTCCAGGCGGGTGACACCGGCAAAACGGATACAGCACCGGGTTCAGCCAGATTTTTCAGGTCGAAAGAGGCGGGAAATACCAGCTCATAAACAGCAGGATGTACGTAACCGGCTATCTCAACACCCGCCTCTGTCAGCAGCCTGCGCTGCATATCGGAAAGTGTATGATCAAACTGAACATAACGTACATACCGGTCGTTGAAGACTTCGGTGGAACCAGATATATGCTCAAGGCTTGCGCGCTCGAAATTCTCCGGGAATAACTCGTAGCCCCAGGAAAAACGAACAGGCGGAAGCTGCTGGGCATAAACCTGTAATGACAAAACACTCGCAAAAAGGAAGAGGAAGAATCTCATACAGAGGATTTATCGGATGAATGACAGCTTTCCGGCAAACTGCCGGCATCGCCAAATGTACGGAGTGATTACAATTGGAAATCAATCAGTAAACACTTTTGAAAATATGGGCAAAAAGAAACGCCATAAACATGCACATCGCATTACTTTCTTTGTTTTCAACTATTGTGGAGAATAATTTTTTTTAAAGACACTTGTACAATTCAAAAAAGCTACTATTTTTGTAATCTCAAACACAAACATCATCTCACTATGCGCACTAAAAGCCGCCCGACAAGGCGGGATCAGCGCAAAAAACACTTCAACCTTTTGCCATGAGTCGCTGGGAAAAGAACAAAAAAGACAACCGCCGCAACGATGATCGCGAATCCGAATTTAATCAAATGAGCGATCAGAAAAGGAAAAAACTCAAACCCGTCGAAAAAACCAAGTATCGCCTGCGGGCAAATTCAGAAGAAGAAGATTATTAACCTCGCCATCAAAGAGTCACTCCGGTTTCCGGGGTGACTCTTGTTCTTTGTGCGCCTCCTCTCCTCCCTCCGTATCCGCACTGATGATCTGAATCCCGTAGTCCCTGATTTGTTGTATCAGCGGTATTATTCCGCGCCCCTGCGCTGTCAGTGAATACTCGGTATGTGGCGGCACTACCGGAAATACCTCCCGGTGTACATACCCGTCGCGCTCCAGCTCTCTCAACTGGCTAGTGAGCATCTTGTCCGAAATATGCGGAATCCTCCTCAGTTCGCTGTACCTGAGCGTCTGGTCTTTCAGTCTCCACAAAATGGGCATCTTCCACACTCCCCCTATCTGCTCCATAACCAACTGGACCGGGTTGTAATAGACTTTACCCTTGAATACAAAGTCAGGCATTTCACAACTTTTTGATTTTCAAATACTAACCTAAAAGTATGTATCGCACTTTTAGGTTATACACACGACAAAGATATATATAACCCACACTTTTGCAGCATCCTTTCATTCAAAATCATACGACATGAGACTATGTATGTCAGTTTGGCTGGCTATCCTCACCGCAGGCGGGATATCAGCTCAAAATCAGACCAGGCCTGCAGCAACAACTTCGTCAAATATGAAAATCACTGAAGTTCAGCATTACGTACACTTTCACGGAGCTCCCTCCAAAGGTAAAATTCTGATGGTAGCCAGTTCGCCCACCGTCAGCAAACAGACGGGATGGCCCGTCGGCTTCTGGGCAGCGGAGCTCACGCACCCGCTGCGGGTCTTTCAGGAGGCCGGTTATGAAGTGGAAATCGTCAGTACAGATGGGGGCAAACTGGCCATGGATGGCTATTCCAACCCGACTGATGCAAGCGGCTATTCGGCCCACGATGTGATATCGCTGGGGTATATGCAGCAGAAATGGTTCAACAACATGCTGGATAACACTCGCAAGCTCTCCGCTGTGAATCCGTCGGATTACGCAGCTGTTTTTCTGGTTGGCGGACAGGGACCAATGTACACGTTCAGAGGTAACAGGGAACTCGAAAAGCTGTTTGCCGCTTTTTACGAAAGCGGGAAACCATCCGCAGCTGTATGCCACTCCACCACGCTGCTACTGGAAGCGCGCAAATCAAACGGTGAACTCATTGTGAAAGGCAAGTCATGGACCGGCTTCTCTGATGCAGAGGAGGACTTTGCAGACAAGGCTGTCGGACAAAAAATTCAGCCTTACCGCATACAGACTGAAGCAGGCAAAATTGCAGACACTTCTTTCAAAACTGCGTACCCTTTCAGTTCGTATGCCATTCAGGATGGAAATCTGATTACGGGCCAGCAACAAAATTCCGGTGAAGCAGCAGCCAGACTGGTGGTAAATGCGCTGGAAAAATGATTAAATCAATGTTTATAGCCGTGGCGGCGACACTCCTGACGGGTGTCGCCGCCGCCCAGACAACGGAAGTGTATGCAGGCAACCAGCGCGCAGGAGTGGATATTCTGTGGTTCAGCCCTTTCCGCAAAAATTCCGGGGAGAAAACATCCTTCCTGTTTTTCTCCAGGAACAGGGCCAGTATTGACTATAAGCAGCCGGGAGCAGGCCTGCTGGGCTCGGTAAATGCAGTTTCCATGAATTTCAAGGGGGGTATCGGAATTGTATCAGTCGCTTCCTTCACCAACACTGGCCTGACTCCCAAGGCTGGTATCCAGTATTTCAGGAGCTTACGCCACTTCATGTTTTTCGGGTGGCTGGTGACAGATTTGAAAAAGAATGGCGGACTCGATCTGTTCGGTTTGTTCCGCTACACCCCGGCTATCAATGAAAAAGTGAGTCTGATGGCTCAGGTGGAACTTTTTCCGGTGTATTTTCGCGAATCCAAAAGTACCAATATGATTCAACGCGTCAGACTTGGATTGAAAAACAAGGTGTGGAGCGGAGGCCTGATGGCCGATTTCAGTCAGGGTGGCGGCATTAATCCGTACAGAACCACGAATTACGGACTTTTTTTAAGAGTAAACGATTTCAAATAATTCAGTGATATGAAAATTGCAATTATTGGTTCCGGAAACGTAGGAGGAGCACTGGCTCAACGCTGGGTAGCAGCAGGTCATACCGTACTGGTGGGCGCCCGGTTTCCTCTGAGCGAGAAAAACATCAAGCTGGCTACCATTATCGGCGAAGACAGGTTCACCAGTGTACAAAGTGCCGTACAACAGTGCGATGTGATCCTGATAGCTACTGCTCCGCCTGCTGTATTCGATGTCATCAGTCAGGGTGGCGACTTCACCGGCAAGGTCGTAATTGATGCGACCAATTCGGTCCGCATGGCCCCGGATCCTTACCCGACGGTTTTTCATGCTTTCGCCGCCAAAACGCCGGCTGCAGTGGTGAAATGTTTCAATTCCACCGGTTTTGAAAATATGCTGAACCCGGTTTACAGGGGAGAAAAAATTGATATGTTCATGGCCGGCGATCATACGCAGGCAAAGGCAGTTGCCCGAACCCTCGCAACGGATGCCGGCTTCGGCGATTGCACTGATTTCGGTGGCTCCGACAAGGTGGTTCTGCTTGAGCAGTTCGCGCTGGCGTGGATAAATCTGGCCATCATGCAGGGCATGGGCAGAGATATCGCATTCAGACTTGTCAGAAGATGAGTTTACTGAATGACAAACAACTGGGGCTGACTCAGGTTGTTGGCAACCACCACGCCTGAGCGGCCTCCCGACATGCGAACCAGCCCCAGATGACGTGCCTCTCTGGTTGCCCAAAACCCGTTCTGGTGATTCGGACTGTAAACGAAATTTCCGCCACCCTGATTCAGTAGAAGGATTCCGTTGCCGGCATCATAACGGTTTATCTCTACGGCCGGCCCAAAATCATTGCCTGCCAGCAGTAAATCCGGACGACCATCGTTATTGAAATCGCGGATGAGTATATCTTTTACCGGCGCCATCTGTGCCTGGTTACACAGCGGAACGATCCTGAACTTTCCATTGTTATTCTCGAAATAACAGCTCCTCAGCTCGGTGGCTTCCAGTACAATCCCGGATTTAAGCTGGTCAGCTGGAAAAAGGTCGGTGATTGTCGCCTTCCCGTATTCGTGGTAATGAACAAACTTTTTCTTCAGAGCCGGAAGCTGCTTCAACATCTGGTCTCTCAGCGCAAACGGAACCTCTGCTCCATCCCAGTACCAGCTAAGAATCGGGTCCATACTGCCATTGGCGTCAAAATCTTTGGCATACAGCCTCACAGGCTCGGCCGCAGAAGCCCGGTAACGGGTATTCAAACCCTCGTTTCCGGCAATCAGATCAAGGTCGCCATCGCCATCCATATCTACAGCTGCGACGGTATTCCACCAGCCTTTCGCCTGATCCAGTCCGAAACTGGCCGTTGCCAGCTCAAATTTACCAGATCTGAATTTTAGCACTTCAAGTGCTTTCCATTCGCAACTAACAATCAGCTCTGCGCTGCCGTCTTTGTCCAGATCGGCAAATTCCAAATCCGTGACCATACCAATCTGGCTGAATGAGGGAGCTACACTGGAAGTAACATTGGAAAAAACACCATGATTGTTCTGCCACACGAAAGAAAAGGGCACTTTGGGGTAATTGCCCGGAACAGTTCGACCTCCAATAAACAAATCCATGTCCCCGTCTTTATCGTAATCAAACGGGAGCACACAACTGCCACTTTCAGTCTCCTGTGGAATACCGGTTTTTGATTGTACAAACACACCCTTGCCATCATTCAGATAAAGCCGGTCTGAATAAAACTCCGAGTTTACTCCGGGTTCATTTCCGCCGCTGACAATAAACAAATCGTTGTCCTTGTCACCATCAGCATCAAAAAAGGCAGCTCCAACGTCTTCCCGGAGACTGTCCTGCAGGAAGAATTTGTCAGTGACCGTAAAGCGACCTCCCGCTGTCTGAATACACAAATGACGCCTGCCCCCGAATCCGCTGCCTACAAAAAGATCATCGAGTCCGTCGCCGTTCACATCACCCGCGGCCATGGCAGGACCCAGATTCGAGTATTTGTGCGGTATCAACCGCTCGCGGTCGAAGTCAAAAAACGGATTCTCCTGATGGGAAAATGTGAGCCCGGATTGTTGTGGAGGCACCTCCCTGAACACAGGATTCGCTGCGATGACCGGTCTGACAATGGGGGTACCCTTGACAGCGTCGGCGTATTTCAGTGTAATTCGCTGGTTGGCCTGAACATTCTCCAGTTTCTGCACCTTGCCGTCGGGCCACTGGATTTCCAGGCGATCTGCGACAGCTGCCTTGCCGAGTCCGTACTGTATGATATCGGTGGATGTAGAGATAAATCCGCGGATTGGATTGGCGAAGTGTACCATTTCATTCCCGCCTGCATACGCGCGCACAAAAGCGCCCACGCCCGGAGAATTTCCGGCCGGACCTTCAAGCTTTACCTGCAACCAGTTGCCGGTAGCCAGCTCAACTGCCTTGTTTTTGTAAACAGCAGCAGGCTCTTCGCAACGAACAACCAGTACATCCTGATCTCCATCATTGTCAAAATCGGCATGAACAGCTGCATTGGAAAGGGTTTCACGTCCGATTCCCCAGGCCTGAGTCATATCTTCAAATGACAGATCGCCTTTATTTCTGTAGATATAGTTATGGACCGGAACTTTGGGCGTGCGCTGTATGTGTGCCAGGGTGTCCTTGAACTTGCCTCCATCAGCCCTCAGTGTGGAATCTATTTCAAAAGTAACGAAATCGAGATTCTGTACCTCTGCCCTGAATCCGTTGGAAATAAAGATGTCCTTCCATCCGTCGTTATCGAAATCAATCATGAGCGGCGACCAGCTCCAGTCGGTGGCACTCACGCCTGCCAGACAGCCGATTTCACTGAATGTTCCGTTGCCATTATTCAGCTGGAGCACATTGCGCATCATCTGTTCCCCATAACCATACTGTGCAAGCGTGTAGTATCGCTCATTGCGCATGGCAGTTGAGTTGGTCTTGTCTTTGTAATTGGTCGGATTGGCCATATCCAGTACAAACAGATCGAGCAGGCCATCGTTATTTATGTCGGCGAGATCGGAGCCCATGGAAAAGTGGGATATATGCCTTGTATAGTCGTTGATACGATCTGTGAATGTACCGTTTCTGTTGTTGATATAGAGGAAGTCGGGGACTATATAGTCATTTGCAACGTAAATATCGGGGTATCCGTCGAGGTTGGCGTCCATGATCGTTGCACTCAGGCCGAACCCGTAATTATTGATACCGGCTTTGATGCTTGCATCGGTAAATTTGCCCTTGTCATTCCGGTACAGCCTGTCTGAGGTATATTCGTTATCGGGGGTGGTGGTGCGAACTATTTTTCCACCTTCCTCGCGCACGCGCATCTGCGATACATTGGCGAAGTCGGCAGGGTGATTGATCAGGTACATGTCCAGATCCCCGTCGAGATCATAGTCAAAGAAATTGGCGTGTGTAGAGGCACACCGCGGATTGAGTCCATACTCATCTGCCCTCTCTGTAAAGGTAAGGTCTCCGTTGTTGATGAACAACAGATTCCCCCGGCTTTCGGGCGTCGGACCTGTACGGCACTGGTAAATATCCAGGAAACCGTCGCCGTTGATGTCAATTACCGTCACTCCGGTTTTAATACCATCGGGTGCCGTGATACCGGCTCTTACCGAGATATCCTCAAACTGAAAGTTGCCCTTGTTCAGATACAGCTTGTTCGGGCCCATCGTGGCGCCGAAATATACATCCGGCAATCCGTCGTTGTTAAAATCACCGACACCTGCCCCCCCACTCATGTACAGATAGGTGAAATTCAGGTAGTTAATATCCCTGGTATTGACAATCTGGTTGACGAAATCGATACCGGTTGCCTCCGGTTTGATTTGTTCAAAAAGTGCCGGACCTGCCGTTGAACTGTTTTGGGAATGCTCGCCTCCACAAGAAGCGAGCAGTAGCATCAGCGAGGCAACCAGCGAGAGGAGTTGCACGAACAAAAAATGCCGCATATGCAATGTTAATAGAGTTTATTGTGACATACAGTGGTTCTTCGGCAGTATAATCTGCGAAGGAACTAATTTCTGTTTACTTCGCAGGAATTAAATATTTCCAGCGGTCGAAAAAACTGGTAACAGCTATGGTTCCCAGTTCTGTGGAGGCATTCATGAGCACACATATTCCTGTATTGTCCTGGCGGTTAAATGCGATTTCCCCCCTGAAGCCGTTTACATACCCGCCGTGGTACACAATGGTATCAGTATCGTGTTGCAGTATCCGCCATCCGAGGGCATAATAGGCATCATTTCTGCGCACCCAGTGACGGAGTACCGATCGTTCGCTGCCCGTACCTATTACAGGTTCGAATACCTTGTCGAGTGTGGTGTCAGCAACAATGTCTTTTTTATGGCCAAGCAGTAGTCTGAGCCATTCGGCCATATCCGAGATACTCGCATTGACCCCTCCTGCGGCTGCGGAGTTGTAGTACAGACTGGAAATTGAATCTGCGCGAAAGCCAAAACCGGTCTGGAAATGTGGAAGGCACTTGTTATGGCATGAACCCATGGACAGATAATCGCAGGATGCATTTTTCATGCCGGCAGGGATGAATATTTTATCTCTGATCAGTTCCTGGTAAGTTTGTTGGGTAGCAGCCTCCATCACCTCCTCTATCACGCTGAAAGCCGCGTTCTGATAACTGTAGTATTCGCCTTCCCGTGCACTCAGGCGCGCATGCGGGAAGTACTCTGACACAATTTTCCGGGTGTCGTAACCGCGCTCAATCAGGTGAGTGAAGGCGTGATAAGGGAGTCCGGTGGTATGCGACAACAAATGCCTGAGCTGTACACGTCCGGCCTGGGCGTCGTCGCTAAGGGTAAATTCGGGATAGCAATCGCGGACACGCTCATTCCAGCCGATCCAGCCCTCCTCTACCAGAATACCGGTAAGTACCGCGGCGAAGCCTTTTGACAGCGATCCTATACGGAATACGGTATTTATATCCACGCTGTCTGTGGTACCGGTTTGTTTCACACCAAAGCCCTCCATCCAGATGACAGAATCTCCTCTGACAATAGCGATGGCCGCTCCCGGCGTATGGGTAGCGGCCATCGCTTCCAGAAAAAATTGCCTGTAATCAGTCAAAAAAGCATCGAGTACGGGGTCTGAAGCCGGCTTGTGGGCAACTGTCGTGTCGGAAGCTGTTTCGATATCATTGCACGCAGGGGACAGCAACATCACTGGCAGCAGCGTGCAGAGCAACAACAACCGGGGGGCGATTGCCTTGAATTGATTCAACAGAATAACAGACAGTTAGCTGCGGGCGCCTTTGCCCATAACACGGGCAACAGTGGCGCCTATTTGTGCAGGCGATTCAACAACTACAATTCCATTTTCGGCCATGATACGCATTTTGGCGGCAGCAGTATCATCAGCGCCACCTACAATGGCACCTGCGTGACCCATTTTGCGTCCTTTCGGTGCTGTCTGGCCGGCAATAAAACCGATCACCGGTTTCTTGTTGCCATTGGCATGAATCCAGCGCGCAGCTTCAGCCTCCAGTCCGCCGCCGATTTCACCAATCATGACAATTCCTTCTGTTTCAGGGTCGTTCATAAACAGCTCTATGGCCTCGCGGGTAGTTGTACCGATGATGGGGTCGCCGCCAATACCGATGGCCGTGGTGATTCCGAGGCCAGCCTTGGCAATCTGATCAGCAGCCTCGTAAGTGAGTGTTCCCGACTTGGATACGAGTCCGATTGGTCCGCGCTTGAAAACAAACCCCGGCATGATACCGACTTTGGCCTCATCGGGTGTGATGACACCCGGGCAGTTGGGACCAATCAGCCTGACATCTTTGCCATGAAGGAAAGCCTTGGCCTTTACCATATCCTGGACTGGAATACCCTCAGTGATAGCAACGATTACCTTGATGCCGGCCTGTGCAGCCTCAATGATGGCATCAGCGGCATAGGCTGGCGGCACGAAAATGATTGACGTATCGGCTCCGGCCTTTTGTACTGCATCTTCAACTGTATTGAAGACCGGGCGCTCCAGATGCGACTGACCTCCCTTACCTGGCGTAACTCCGCCCACTACATTTGTTCCGTATGCAATCATCTGCTCAGCGTGGAAAGTACCTTCCTTCCCGGTGAAACCCTGTACGATGATGCGCGAGTGTTTATTGACAAGAACTGACATTGTTCAGTAATTTATGTGATGTGTTCAGATTGTAACGATTCATTCGCCAGCCTCGCGGATGACGAAGACTTCCTCGCCTGCACGCTTCATGTAATAGTGCTCCCTGGCGTACTTTTCCCTGGTTTTCTCGAAGTCTTCGGCTTCCTCCCTTGCCTCCCTGATTTTATCCTGATAAAACCTGCAGTCTTCTTCGAGACGAGCCTGTGCCTTGTGCAGTTTCCACTGTGTCCAGAGGCTGTGTCTGTCGAGGAAAACCATGATGAACAGAAAGACTACCAGTGTCAGGTAGTACCTGTTCTGAAGCGGCTCGGGCAGATTGGCCCAGATCACTTTCCACGGGTTAGACGGAATAGCCATTTTGTTTCATTTTAGCAGGGTCAAAAGTAGTTCATTTCGGGTGATTTATCCCAAATAAAATCAGTTTCAATCTGTATTTGTGCATCAGAAGCCGGATATGTACATGAACTGCAGTGCAAAGGCCGCAATCAGGATAATAAGGTGCAGTATCTCCGCATACAACGGTTTCATGTCTTCATAACTATACGCAAGCAGTAATGCGGCCGGTGCTCCGACCAGAACGAACCTGTCCCACTGCCAGTCTGCGCAGAAAAAGATATGTAATCCGCCAAACACCAGCAGCCAGAACATTACAGTAACCGACTTTTGAACCAGAATTGACTTGCCTCTTGTGTAGCCGGATATCTGAAATATGAAAAAAAGAAAAAGCAGGGAAATAACAGCCAGACCGGGCCACTCTCCGGAAATATCCAGTCCGGTAACAAGTTGCGGCCAGTTGAATACATCACTGATGTGCCTCTGAAAAAACGCTCCTGCCTGATCCCGCCAGAAATACCACGTCCAGCCCAGTTGAAGCGGAAGTATTAATCCCGCGATAAAAACCATGTAATCGCGCGGCCCCCAGCTTCTCATTATTCCGACAGCGATGAAAAGTGCGGGGGCGACAAGCAGGGCACGCGGGTAAAACAGACTGGCGCCGGCAATGCACAGGGCGATGTCGAAAACATACAGCGGTGACTTGGGAGACTTGTACGCATAAAAGAGGAAGCGAAGTGACCAAACCACAAACAGGGAAGAAACCAGCGTTGCCGAGAGGTACAAAAATGAGGGAAGCAGCGCCGTTATCAGCGCAAACGAGGCGCCGGGCAACCACGACCTGCTGTTCATCAGGCGAAACTGATCGGCAATGCTGTTGATCATGATGGCCTGAACCACCACCAGTGCGACAGCAAACAGAGAAGAGCTCAAACTGTTTCCGCCGGCATTGCCGAAAAGATCAGCGTATATCAGACCGGAATCTGCCGTATTGTGTTGAACGGGCAACCAACCGGCGAGGGCAACAAAATGTAGCCCGATAACGTACATTATCAGCAGTAATGCGGTCGAAAAATGGATGTTTCTGAAAAAATACAGCACAACTTGATATTTGAGGGGGCCAAGGTCGCAATTGCGCCGCACTTTTTACAGTTCTTTGCAGTTCAAAACGATAATATCTGACAGGTATATGCCAGTAATTGCCACATCCTTCGACGGACTGCTCATTTTTGAACCCGGAATTCTGCACGATGAACGGGGTTATTTCTATGAAAGTTATAACCAGCGCGTGTGGGCCAACGCAGGCGTGCACTGTAATTTTGTTCAGGATAATCAGGCAAGGTCAACACGCGGTGTTCTCCGGGGCTTGCATTATCAGTGCGGAGATATGGCGCAGGCCAAGCTGGTGAGGGTCATCGAAGGAGAGGTACTCGATGTGGTGGTTGATCTGCGGCGGGAGTCGAAAACTTACGGACAGTGGTTTTCCCTGCTGCTTTCAGCCGAAAATCACCTGCAGTTGTTTGTCCCCAGGGGATTTGCCCACGGATATGTGGTACTCAGCGAAACAGCTGTTTTCTTTTACAAATGTGATAACTTCTACTCCAAAGAATCGGAGGGCGGAATCAGATACAATGATCCGGCGCTGGCTATTGACTGGCAGTTCGACCTGAACAAGGTACTGGTATCTGAGAAGGATCTCGTTTTACCCGACTTCGGCAAACACAAACCGGTCTAAACCATGAATAACCAGCAGGAATACATCGCTATCGGACGCGTCAGAAAAGCACACGGTATCACCGGAGAGATCAAGGTCAGTATAGAGGACCGCTATCTGGAGGATTTCCTCAAAAATGAGCGTATTTTCATCGAAATGAAATCGTCGCGGATGCCTTATTTCATCTCGTCTGTACGCGGAGAAAGTGAAATGATTGTCAAGCTGGAGGAGGTGGATGACCGGGATGCAGCCATCGCACTGCACTCCAAAGAGATTTTCCTTCGCAAGCAGGATCTGATCCCCGATGATGAGCGCGAATTTGAACCCGAAGAGGAGTACACTACTCAGTACGGGTTTCTGACGGGTTATCTTGTTACTGATAAAAATACAGGACCGGCAGGCACTGTCAGTGAGGTGGTTGAAATGCCTCAGCAGGAAATGGCCTTTGTCATTCACAATGGCAGGGAGGTACTTATTCCGCTCAATGAAAGCCTGATCCTGTCCGTTGACCGCGAAAACAAGACACTGCTGATGGATTTGCCGGAAGGGCTGCTCGACATGTAGGAGCTTGTTCAGGATTCTCTCTCCGAGTCAAAAACGGCTCGTTTTCCACCTTTTTTCAGTTGCGTAGTACTGGCTATACGACTTCAAATACGCAAAAACTCATAAAAATCAGCCAGTTTTTGCCAACGGCAGGGAGTCCTGAACAAGTAATAACTTACTGCTTTCCTTTTACAGACAGCAGCAGCAATACCCACCCTGCTATAAAACATACGCCGCCCAGCGGCGTAACCGGCCCAAGCACCGCCACAGGCACAGACATTATGTCGCGGCAGGCGAGCAGGTACAGGGAGCCGGAGAAGCACAGAATACCCGCAGTGAAGAACCAGCCCGACAGGCGCAGGTAGCGCGTGTTGCTGTTTCCGTTCATCAGCATGCCTGCTGCCATCAGCGCGAGGGTATGGTAAAACTGATAATGAACCCCTTTCTCGTAGATGGCCAGTTGGTACTCGGTGAGCAGCGGCTTCAGTCCGTGAGCGCCGAAAGCGCCAATCGCTACTGCCAGAGCGCCCGACAAGGCTGCGATACGAACAAACAGTCTGGATGAATCGGTCATTTCTTGTTACTTTTTGATATAAAGCAGCCACACGAAGCAGGCTATCCAGCCGAGCAGGATCAGCTGCAGATAGCGGTCGCGCAGGAGTGCGCGCGTGGGCGACTCGGTCTTGTTGAAAACCAGGGTGAGTTGAAGATACCTGAGAATGCCCACAATCACAAAGAATGCGGTATAGAATATGTTGTTACTGCCTATACGCTCTATTACCTCGGGTGAAAAGCAGTACATCAGGTAGGCAACAACCGATACAGTGGAGCAAACCACCATGGCCATATCCAGGAACGGGAGATTGTAGCCCTCCAGTGATCTGCGGAAGTTGGTTTCTCCCATGGCGACAATGTACTCTCCGCGTCGCTTGGCCAGTCCGAGGATGAGTGCCAGCAGAAAAGTGAGTACCTGAAGCCAGTTGGACACCTCTACCCCCGCTACAGCCCCACCTGCGAGCACACGCAGGATGAAGCCCATACTGATCAGCGATATATCAATGATGGCGAAGTGCTTGAGGGAGAGGGAATAGGCGACGTTGATGGCAAAATACAGGGAGCAGTACATCAGCGCATCGGGGCTGAGCCAGGCAACTACCCCGGCGCCGGCAGCAAGCAGCGAGCCCATAATAATCACAGCCTGCGTCCTGCTCACTTCCCCGCTCGCAACCGGCCTTTTGCGTTTATCGGGATGCTGACGGTCGTGTGGCGCATCCACGGTGTCGTTCAGGACATAAACGGAAGAGGCGATCAGTGAAAAGGCGATGAACCCCGCGAAGGTTCGTTCGAAGATGAGTGGTTCACTCAGGCGGGCGCCAAAAAAGGCGGGAAGGAAAAGAAACAGATTCTTGACCCAGTGTTCTGCCCGTATGAGATATACAAATTGCCTGAATGTCATCCGTGCAAAGATAAGTCACTGTGCTTATAACGAGGCAAAGTACTTCCGAATTGACAGCCGGATGACACTCAGGCACGGGATATTTACATCCGGTAGTCGTCTCTGTCTGATTTGTCGCGCTTTTTTCCCCAGGAATATCCGAATTTCAGGGAGAGTTGTGCCGTCCAGCCGTTCAGTTTTGTGCCGTCGAAGCCCTGAAGGGTAGAGTTGCCGACCATGCGGTAGCCCCCGTCTATGCCGATATGACACCACCTGAGGGCATTTATTTCCAGTCCGACGGTTGGCTGCATGACCAGTATTTTATCTGAATCGCTTGATGTTTCAATTCGGCCTCTGCCAACCTCGAATCCGATCTGGGGGTGTATTGCCTTGTGGTTGTCGAAGCCCACATGTACGATAAGCGGATTCCAGGTCATGTCAAAATCCTGATTGTCCACCACGCTCCATCTTAGCCTGTCGGAAAGGGAGAAACGGCCCCAGCCAATGAGTACTGTGCGGCCCAGTTCAATACCCCAGAAACCTCCCCGGGCATAACTGATATCATCGCCAATTTGCGTGAGCTGGTGCCGGTAACCTCCCCAGAAACCTGTCCAGCCCCAGCTTTTATCGCCCAGAACAGTTTGCTCTTTTTGGGCGTGGGCGGTTGTGAGAAGCAGGAGAAACAAAGTCGAAAAAAGAAATCTTTTCATAGCAGAGTGTTTATTCAAGAGACGAATTTGATGGTGCAATGTTACAGGATGATAGGGTATCCGTTGATGATTAATAGAACATTCACTTATTTCTAACGACGATTTAACCTGATTTTACGAAATACGAGAGCCACCCCGAAGTGGAGTGGCTCTCGTATTTTCAGCATGCAGCAATCCCGGAGATATCAGGGCTTCAGGATAACGAGGCGCTTGGTACCAACCGAGCGACCCTTGCTGTCTGAGAGGTTGTACAGATAAGTTCCTTTTTTGAAATCATCCAGATCAATCCGGATGGACCGGTTACCCGACAGCTGGTATGTTTCCTTCCAGACTACCTTTCCGATGATGTTATAGATTTTGAGGGTATATTCCTCCTGTGGCAAATTGGAGCAATCAAAGCGTACCCAGTCAACAGCAGGATTCGGGAATGCAGTGATGGTGGCGCCGGTTTCTTCGTACAATTCATCAACAGCTGACACTCCGTTGTCCTTGTAGCGCACAGAAACCACGCTGCTCTGGTCATTACTCATCGTTGCAACAGCAATTTCCTCTTTTTCTGTGCCACTGTAGAATCTGAAAGTGATCGTAGTATCGGGTTGAGTGAGTGCACCGAGGCCACCGCCGCCTGCACCTCCGAGCAGCGTGCTCAGATCTATCCAGTTACCAAAACCGGGAAAAATGGCAACGTACAATTCAACCTGACTGGTGCTGATATCCGTCCTCTTCTTTCTGAGTACCTGGTACTGCCCGCCCGGAATGATACAGGTACCCCATCCGTCCACCACCTCGCGGCGATCTACAGTTGTGCGAAGGCGCATTGAGTCAATATTGACAGGGAGGCTGGAGAAAATACTGTCAAGGAAAGGCGACTGGTCGGTCGGGAACGTGAGACCGAGATTGGACTGCGTGTTCTCTATGTCGAAGAAGTTCATTGGTGATCTTCTTTCTACAAGGGCTGGCGAGTATGCAGTATTGAATGGCACATTAATCTGGGGAAGATTTCCTCCGGCAAACCCCAGCGTCTCGTATTTGTTGCCGGTAACGTTATAATAAACCTCTCCGTTGTTACCATCGCCCTGCATGATGTCAGCAGAAGGAAAACGGAAGAAATTTACGCCCTGATTGGCTGGCCTGTAGACCGTGATATCGCGGTTATCAGCAACAAGTGAGGAAAAATCCCAGGCTTGTCCACCACCGGGAGGAGTACCCGGGTTGATACCATCCGGTTCGTCGTCGAATGCAAAATACAGGGTATCACCCGCAACAGGAAAAGTCGAGTTTGTTACGGTGATTTGTGCGGAGGCGCTGATTGCCAGGGCTGAGAAAGCTGCAAGTAGCATTCTTTTCATCGGATGGTTTGTTGTTTGAAGATCACTGGTTTGGAATGAAATGTACAGGCTTAAACCCGGGCTAAAGGTAGTGAAAAATCAATGCATGTTGCATGAAACATTGTATTTTAGCCCCATATATGCAAAATTAACTGTCAAGGGAGGACCAAAAGTCATTTTTCAAACCAGATCAGAGCAGATTTTTGACCAGAAGAACATCCAGTGCCTCTGTGGCCAGTTCGTCGTCAATATCAAACTTCTTTTTCAGGTGCAGAAAAATTTTGTGTTCGGAGGGTGTTACCAGACCATCGGCCATTATTACATCCAGACAGTGATAGAAAAGCGGGAGGCGGGTTTGCTCACGAATCATGTCGGCAGCTGCATTGACAAGTGCTTCAGGGGAGCCAAGCTGATCGTACAGTGCATTTACGATGTCGGTGAGCAGCTTCGGGTCGTGCCCGATGAATATGTTTCTGCTCCTGATTGCGCTCGCATATACTGCGTTTTCCGATCCGTCGTCTATCTCGTTGGCACGCACGCACGCGAGCAGGACGGCCGCACAGGCTTCTGCTTCATTGAGCAAAAGCGGCGAGGAGGCGCTTTTTTCGGGGTTGGGAACCGGTCTGGGTTTGAAAAAGTCCATCATGGCATTAATTTCGGTGTGGGCGATTATGACTGGGCAAAATTTTGCCCGTCAAAAGTAATGCCGAAAATGGAAATTTTATGTGTATATACATTAAATACCTGCAGTTCGGCTCAAAACGCGACATTTTTTGGCCGAACTGCGGGTATTTTATGATTTATCTCTGTTACAGGGTGCCTCTTCGGGCCTGTTCTGCCTCTATACTCTCAAAAAGTGCCTGAAAATTGCCTTTCCCGAAAGAGACGGCGCCACAGCGCTGTATTATCTCAAAAAAGAAGGTGGGTCTGTCCTCTACCGGTTTCGTAAAGATTTGCAACAGGTACCCCTCTTCGTCGCGGTCCACCAGAATTCCAAGACTCTTCAGCACAGACAGATCCTCTCTGATCTCCCCTACCCTTTCCGAAACCGTGTCGTAGTAGCTGCCCGGAACATACAGGAATTCTATACCTCTTTTGCGCAGCTCTCCCACGGTGAAAATGATATCATCCGTTGCTACGGCAAGATGTTGTACCCCCTGTCCCTCATTGAATTCGAAGAACTCGGCCACCTGCGATTTTTTCTTCCCGTGCGCGGGCTCGTTAATGGGAAATTTGATCCGCATGTTATCGTTAGCCATTACCTTCGACATGAGTGCAGTGTACTCGGTAGAAATATCCTTGTCGTCGAACGTGATCAGGTTTTTGAAACCCATCACTTCTTCATAAAAGGTTGCCCACGTATTCATCTCACCCCAACCTACGCTTCCGACACAGTGATCCACGTACTGCAGCCCGACCGGAGCCGGATTGTACTCCGATTCCCATTTTTCATATCCGGGCAGGAACAGTCCGTTGTAGTTTTTTCTCTCCACGAAGATATGTACCACATCTCCGTAGGTGTGGATCCCTGAGCGTACCACCTCTCCGTGTTCATCGCGCTCCACGGTGGGCTCCATGAAGGGCCTGGCCCCTCGCTTTACGGTTTCATGGAATGATCTTTCGGCATCTTCCACCTGAAATGCAATTACCCTGACAGCGTCGCCGTGGCGCATGTGGAAGGATGTGATACCGGAGTTTGAATGGTAGGGCGTGGTGAGTACCAGTTTGATTTTGCCCTGCTGCAGCACCCAGGATGCTCTGTCGCGCACACCGGTTTCGAGCCCGGCGTATGCCAGCGATTGAAATCCGAAGGCGGTTTTGTAGAAATGCGCTGCCTGCTTGGCATTTCCTACGTAAAACTCTACATAATCGGTACCCTGAAGCGGCAGAAAATCAGCAGTTTCAGATGAATAAGCGGCAGGTTGCAGAATGGCTTGCATGGATTGAGATATTTAGTTCTGTTCGTACCACACCCGGTAGTAGTCATCAATTTCAATTTGAAGGGCTTCCTCTGTAATCATGACAGGGCGGAATGGATCTATCATGACGGCAAGTTCGCCGGTTTCTTTCTGGCCGATGCTGCGCTCTATGGCACCCGGGTGCGGGCCGTGTGGAATACCTGCCGGATGCAGGGTAATCTGGCCGGGCCCCACATTGTTCCTGCTCATAAAATTGCCATCCACGTAATAAAGCAACTCGTCAGAATCCACATTGGAGTGGTGGTAAGGCGCAGGTATGGCGTCCGGGTGATAATCATACAGGCGCGGCACAAATGAGCATACTACGAAACCCTGCCCTTCAAACGTCTGGTGTACGGGTGGCGGGAGGTGAATACGGCCGGTGAGGGGCTCAAAATCCCTGATATTGAAGGCGTAGGGATAGTGAAACCCGTCCCAGCCTGCCACATCGAACGGATGGTAAGGATACAGGAAGGGAATAATCTCATTCTGTTTCTTGATGCGCACTTCAAAATCACCCTTTTCATCGAAGGTTTCGAGGGTTTCCGGCCTTTTGATATCCCGTTCGCAGAACGGAGAATGTTCGAGCATTTGTCCGAACTCGTTCCGGTATCTGCGGGGAGTCATAACCGGCGAATGAGACTCGATGAAAAGCAGCCTGTTTTCGCCCTGAAAAAAGTCCATTTTATAGATGGTCCCTCTCGGAATAACCAGATAGTCGCCCGGTTCGAAGGGTATATTTCCGAACATGGTGAGCAACTCACCGCGGCCGTGGTGCACGAAGATCAGCTCGTCGGCATCGGCATTTTTGAAAAAATAATCCTGTTCACCCATCGGTGAGGCCAGTCCGACCGCCATGTCACTATTGACGAAGAGCACTTTCCGACTCTCGATATAGTCATCGGATACAGGTACACTGAAGCCCTCGAATTTCATGGGCTGAATATTGTTGCTAACGGCAATTCTGGGCTTCACCGGGTACCTGTCGCCAATCTGGCGGATCTGAGTGGGGGCATGTATATGATACACCAGCGACGACATGCCGCTGAATCCGAGCGTACCTACCAGTTCTTCCTGATAAAGGGCCCCTGTTTCGCGGCGGTAAACAACATGTCGTTTTCGGGGTATATTGCCCAGTTTGTGATAAAATGGCATAATCCGGTTCATTTGGAGCGCTCCGGGAATCTGCGGAGCGCCCGAATTGGCAAGGCTGAGTATGGTTTCGTGCTCCGGGGAACACGCTTTGGCGGGAGCAAAATTCAGTACAGGGCAGGTTAACCATACTGACCGGCGTCAGCAATACCACAAATATTTATCAGTATGTATATAACGAATACGCGGAACGCCGGTAGAGTTCCGGGTTCCGCGTATTGGCAGTAAAATTGAGAGGCAGGTCGGTGCGTAACCGGCGGATCAGAGTTCCTTCAGTTCGCCCACGAGTTTGCCGAGCATATCCTTGGCGTCTCCAAAGAGCATTTTGGTTTTAGGATGGAAGAACAGTTCGTTCTCGATACCGGCATAACCGGCGCGCATACTGCGCTTGAGTACGATAACATTTTTGGCCTCCCATACCTTGAGAACAGGCATACCGTATATGGGGCTTCCCGGATCATTTTCAGCAGCCGGGTTCACCACGTCGTTCGCGCCTACGATAATCACCACATCGGTGCTGTTCATCTGCGGATTTATATCTTCCATTTCCACGAGTTTCGGGTATGGAACATCTGCTTCTGCAAGTAGTACGTTCATGTGACCGGGCATACGGCCGGCCACAGGGTGGATGGCGTAATTCACCTCCACGCCCTTGTCTTCGAGTTTTTTCTCGAGTTCATGGCATATATGCTGGGCCTGGGCCACAGCAAGTCCGTAACCCGGTACGATGGTTACCTTGCCCGCGTACGCACACAGGATAGCTGTATCGGTGAGACTGATTTCCTTCACTACCTGCTCTCCCTTTGCACCGCTGCTGCTGGTACCGCCGCCGCCAAATGATCCGATGATCACATTGAGCAGGGAGCGATTCATGGCGTTGCACATGAGAATCGTAAGAATGGTGCCTGCAGAGCCGACCAGAATACCGCCGGTCAGCATCACCGGGTTATCGTACAGGAAGCCACCAAAGGCAGCTGCCATACCGGTGAACGAGTTGAGCAGGGAAATAACCACCGGCATATCGGCACCGCCGATAGGCATGACGAACAGCACACCGTACAGTGATGACAGTGCCAGCAGAATCCAGACGGCGTTGTGACCGAAGGTTTCGGGAGATGCAACGGCAATCACCAGCACAGCAAGTGTGGCCACCAGCAGTGCAAGATTGATGTACGTCAGGTATTTTGCCGAGAGGTCCTTGATTTTCTCATCCAGCTTGCCGTACGCGATAACGCTGCCGCTGAAGGAGACCGAACCGATGATCAGTCCGAGGAACACCGTAAGCAGGTACCCGGAAGAGCCGTGCGGGTGACTGTGAAATTCGATAATGGAAATGATAGCCGCGCAGGCGCCGCCCATACCATTGAAAAAGGAAACCATCTGGGGCATGGCGGTCATTTTGACCCTCATGGCCATGAGCCAGCCGACGACAGTACCAATTCCCATAGCGGCGATAATCCAGGGGATATTTCCGATAGGCTGGTTGTCTTTGGTGTGGAAGAGTACGGTACCGACAATAGCGAGCACCATACCGAATGCTGCCACCAGATTGCCTTTACGGGCCGAATCGGGGCTGCTTAACTGTTTGAGTCCGATGATAAATGTTACGGACCCTACCAGATATGAAAGTTGAAGCAAAAAATCAGGTGTCATAGGAAGGGTGACTTTAGGTTATGCACGGCCGGACCGGACATAAAGATCTTATTTCTTTTTCTTGAACATTTCCAGCATTCGGTTGGTGACGACGAAGCCGCCTACCACGTTCAGCGTGCCGAGCAGCACCGCCAGAAAGCCGAGAATGAGTGCCAGGTAGTCGTCGGGAGCGGCATGCCCCATCACGATGATGGCACCGATGATTACCACCCCGTGAATGGCATTGGCGCCCGACATCAGGGGCGTATGCAGAATAGCGGGCACATTGGAGATGACTTCGATACCGAGTAGTACCGACAGGACGACGATGTAAATAAGATCCTGGTTTTCAATAAAAAACGCTGACATGAGTCGGGAATTTAATGGTTAGAGATCCGGGGTCAAACTGCCATAACCGCTTTAAGGCGTTCGCTGACAATCTGGCCGTCGTGGGCAATACATGTGGCCGCAACTATGTCATCTTCAAAATTGAGGGTGAGTTCACCCTTGATAAGAATCAGCTTCATGAAGTTGACAATGTTTTTGCCGAACATGACACTGGCATCCTTGGGTGTGCTGCTGGGCAGATTGGAGTCGCCGATGATACAAACCCCGCTTTCAGTTCGGATAGTTTTGCCGTTTTCGGTTACCTCGCAGTTTCCGCCTGTGGATGCGGCCAGGTCAACAATCACTGCGCCATTTTTCATGGCAGCCACTGTTTCACGGCGGAGGAGAACCGGAGCTTTGCGTCCCGGGATCTGCGCCGTACAGATGATAACATCGGCGGCAGCGGCGTGGTCGTGAATAAGCTGAGCCTGTCGCTGCTTGAATTCCTCAGTCTGTTCAACGGCATAACCACCGGCGGCCTTGTCGTCCACAGCACCTTCCACCTCCACGAATTTGGCGCCGAGCGACAGTACCTCTTCCTTGGCAGCTGCACGCACATCAAATGCCTCTACCACAGCTCCCAGACGTTTGGCCGTGGAGATAGCCTGCAAACCGGCCACGCCGGCGCCGAGAATCAGCACCTTGGCAGGCTTGATTGTACCGGCAGCAGTCATGAACATAGGGAAGAATGTGGGGAGATGGGTGGCAGCCAGCAGTACAGCCTTGTAGCCGGATACGGTTGCCATGGAAGACAACACATCGAGCGCCTGCGCACGCGTGGAGCGCGGGGCCAGATCCAGACTGAAGACCGAAGCCTTTGTTTTTAGCAGATCTTCCACCACAGCTTTGTTGGAGAGCGGATTCATCTGCCCGATGAGAATTTGTCCGGCTGACAGTTTTTGAGCGTCGGCAGTGCTGAGCGGGTGAATTTTCACCAGAATACTGGAGTCCTTCAGCACAGTGTCGCGATTGGCGATACGGGCGCCCTGGGCCTCATAACTCGCATCGCTGAAGAAAGCGGAACTTCCGGCTCCCTGCTCCACGATAACCTGCTGGATACCAAGTTTTAACAGAGCGGAAACCGATTCGGGTGCAAGAGCGACCCTTTGTTCGCCTTCGGATTCTTTCAAAATTCCAAGCGTCATGATATTTAGGTGTATTTTGTAATTTGGTACAGTTGGTCAGTTCTTTTTGGCGGCCCGAAATTAGAGAGTTTATCGGATCTTGCAGCACATACCTGAAAATTATGGCTATTTTAATTTAACAGGAACAGAAAAACTTGTTCGAATCTGCTGATTTCGATGGATAGTACGTCCAAAACAAACACAGGCAACATCAATAAGTGTTAAAAAGCTGATTTTGGCAAACCTTTTTTGTACGTTTGCGCTTTAAGTGGAACCTCCATTCTTCCCGGACAGTTGACGCTGTCATGCTTATCCTTTTTAATTATTTTAATTTGTGGCTCTGACCAAAGGTTTCACTGAGTAAATGTGAACTTGTAGCGGCAATACAACCGGATAAATCTTTTGAAACAATCGGGAACCTGTGCACAGGTGCGGGCTCCCCTACGTTTTTTAATCAATTTGCGGTTTTCTGTATCCGGAACAGACAAGACGTTCCGGGTGCTTTACCTTTCAATTTCTTGGTTACATGAGAAAATTTTTATTCACTCTGCTTGCTCTCGTTTCCGTACAGGTTGCTATCGCCCAGCCCTGTCCACCACCCGGGTTCCCGGATGCAGGCAACACCTGCCAGCAGGCGCCGCTGTTGTGCGTCAATATTGACGGATATTGCAACACCATCAACAACAAC
>CAIYFY010000362.1 GCA_903925535.1 uncultured Bacteroidota bacterium
AGATGTTTTGCGCAGATTTTACACAGAAAACTAATAAATCTCATGGAAGCAAATGAAATTACTTATCTGATCAGAGGTGCCTCATTTCGGGTGCACACGAGGATAAAATCAGCATTAAACACATTGTAAACTCCTTCTCTTGAGTGCGATTCTGTGTAAAATCTGCGCAAAACATCTGCGTAAAATCTGTGAGAAACCACGGGATACTGTTTTAATTCAATATTCACCAGTTTCCCCTACCTTTGTAGTACAGAATCCATAAAATGGCAGACAATTTACCGCTCGGGTTACAAGACTTCCGCGGCCTCATTGAGGGCAGGTACAAGTACATTGACAAGACGATGTATCTGCACCGGATGGCAACAGCAGGCAAGTACTATTTCCTGCATCAAAAATCTCTGACAAACCACTCCAGACTTGCATCGGGCTCCAGATTGAGTTTTTGACGGAGTCGGGAGCGGTTCCGGTACACGGTTTCGGGAGAAATACCCGATATGTTGGCTATCTGCGAGCTTTCCAGACCCACCTTTATAAATATGAACAGCCGGACCTCATTGTTGCTTATTTGGGGAAAGGCAGCTTTGAGCCGGGAGATGTAATAAGGAAACTCCCGTTCAAAATTATCCCGAAACTCCTGCCAGTCCCTGTCGGTGAGCATACGCAGCGGCGGCGAGGTGCCGTTATTTTGACCGGAAACATCATTTTTGTTGGCTTCGGGAAATGATGAATAGGATGTGTCACCAACCTCATCAGGTGTAACTTCGGCCGTATCTGATTTGATCAACTTTCGTTCAAGTTTTGAAATCAGTTGATTTTTGAGATTGATCAGATTTTGCAGCACTTTGAGCTCTGCCGTTTTTTCAACCAGGGTGGCATTCGCGATCTGCAGATTCTGTTGCTGTATAATTTGCTGTGCCTCCAGCAGTTCGTTTTCTTTTTCCAGCAAACTGCGTCTGCGCCGTTGTCTGTCGAACAGAAAAAACAGCGAAACGGAACTGAGGAGGAGAGCCAGTATCAGGCTGATAAATCTGGATTCCCGTGTTTTCTGTTGTTCACTCAGTAGTATTAACTTGTTGGCCTCCCGTTCCAGTGCTGCCTGTGATTCAATTCTTCCTGTAGCCCGGTCCTTGTCGGCATTGAAAAAGGTTCGGAAGCAACTGGCACCCATCTTGTAGTGATACATGGCTTTGGGAAACTGTCCTTTTTTTTCAAAGATGTCAGATACTTTGTAGTATATGCTGGCCATTCTGGAGGTGTCCGGCGTGCTCTCCAGGGCTTTGAGGTAATAATTCAGGGCAGTCTCCTTTTGCCCCAGTCCCATATAGCAATCGGCCAGTGCGTTTTCGATTTCAGCAATTTTTTGCCGGTTATTCACTTCCACATTACTTGATAACGCCAGTTGCAGTCGCGGTATCGCTGCATGGTATTGCCGGAGTTCGGCCAGTGTTTTACCCATTAGAAAGTGTCCACTGGCAGAATCGGCAATGATATGGAGTGCTTTTCGTTTGGCTTCGCTATCCTGAATAAAAAGCAGGGCCGAGTCGGGCTTGTTCAGGTTGAGTAGTGCCTGTGTCAAATATTCGGTTGCCTTTACTTGTTGACCGCTATTGGGGGTGGCACTGATACAGGCCTGTTGGCTCCAGTAGTATGCTTTGGAAAAATCACCGCTGACCTGAAACACACGGGCCAGTTCCATTTTTGTCTCGAATATACGTACCTGATGGTTGGACACTGGTTTGTCGGAAAAGAATTCGTTCACATACAGAAGGAGCGAAATAGCCCGGGGGTAGTCGCCGTGGAACATCAGGGCTCGTGCGAGATATCTTCTGGCGTCGTTTGCCCGATATAGCTGATTGCACTCCAGTGCCAGGCTCAGGCTTTCATTCAGGCAATTAATTGCTGCGGAATAGTTACCGGTCGCCACATATTCATTACCCCGGATCATCTGGATAAATGACTTTACATTCTGGTCGGGCAGCACAACCTGAGCGGTATCGAGCCAGTTCTTGATAAAACCGGAGGTATCCCTCATTTCCGGGATTTTGTAATAAAAGCCTTCCACCGCATATCGCCACCATTTCTGCGGTACAGTATTCCTGATTTGGCGGAAGCAGTACCCCGGTTCCTTGTAATGCAGGCCCGCCGATACTTCATTATCGAATTTGCCACCCAGTAAGGCGCCTGCTCTCGAATCAAGATCATCAATATATACGGACTGCTGCTCTGTACATGCAGAGATGACCATGACAAATATATGTATAAATATGGCAAAAAAGCCTGTTTTTAGTGCGTTTTTCATTCTAAATGATTGTTTCTGCAAACATACATATAAAAGTACATACTCATAACTCGGTTTTTCGTGTGTGATGCAGCCAATTTTGCACGGTGTTTGGATTTCTTCTGTCTGTCAGGAACTCGACAGGTCTTGTTCGATACACTTTCATTCTGGTCCGGAAATAATTTTAAACCAACTTTCGTTTTACATGAAATCGTCGTTTGTTGTTCTCCTCCTCCGATACTGCACTGCTTTTGCACTGCTGCTGTATCTGCCCTCTACCAGTTTTTCCCAGCTGGTTACTGTGAACGGGAATATCAAATTCTTCGTAGGCACCAACCAGGGGCTTCAAGTTCCGGATGGAATTGTGGTACAAGATAATGCCATAAACATTCTGCCACCCACCCTGATGCTCAGCGACGGAGCGGTGCTGCTCGGTACTTCTGCGGCACTGTACAAGGTGCACAGTGTTCCCGCCTCCGGCAATGCTGTTTTCTATTCTGCCTTTCCACTGCCCCCAGCCAGAAATGCCACCGATCGCGATGCGTTGCAGGTTGCCACACCCACTTCATCGTCGGGTGCCGAAGCCGGACTGACCATCGTCAACGGCGCTGCCGGTGTGTCGGATTTTACCCTGAAACTGGATGCTCCCACGGGTCTTGGCAATTCCTCCCTGCCCGTGATGTGGGAAGTTTCCCAAACTACCGGCTCCGGTATCGGAAACCTCACTTTCACCTGGGATGCCTCGCTGGAACAGGTTGCACTGACCAACAAGCGCCTCTATAAATATGCCTCTGGCGCCTGGACGGTACTATCCAAGGCCAACACCACGGCCGGAACCAATACGCTGACCTACAGCGGATACACGGACGCTTTATCCTCCACACGCTTCGGAATTGCTTCCGGCCTGTCCGTCACGCCGACGCCGACCGATCCGCTCTGCACGGGCGGAACCGGCTCTCTAACGGTGTCGGCTGACGGGGGGCTGGGAACGCGCTCGTATAAACTGGGCAGCGGCTCCTGGCAGTCTTCAAATCAGTTCACCGGGCTGGTCGCAGGCACTTACACGGTATATGTAAAAGACGATGCCGGCAATGAAGAGAGTTCGATGGTAACCATCACCGATCCGCCTCCCGTTACGGCTAACGTTACGGGCGACCTGACGGTGTGCTCGGGCGAGAGCACCACGCTCACGGCCACGGGTGGCACTTCCTATCTCTGGAATGGCACACTGGGCACGAATGCCGCCATTATGGTATCGCCAGCTACTACCACCACCTACTCGGTTTCGGTGACCGACGCGAATAGCTGCCTTTCCACGGCTTCCGTGACGGTACAAATATATGCAGTACAGCCTCCGGTGATTACCTACACGGACAATACCGGTCTGAACGATAACGACGGTACGATTTGCGCGGGCTCCATCTCAACGGTTGATATTACAGGTGGTGCATCGTATGTGTGGTCGGATGGCTCCACTTCGTCCTCGCGTACGCTGGCGCCTGCGTGCACGACTCCCTACAATCTGACGGTGACGGATATCAACGGTTGTACCATCACGGCGAATCTTCAGATTACCGTCAATTACGAGCCCTCGGTGACGCAGATTACTCCGTCCACGGGCAGTACCGGTACCACGATCACGATCAATGGCAAAAACCTGGATAACGTATCTGCCGTAAAATTCAACGGGCAGACGGCCTCCGGTCTGATGCTGGTGAGTTCGACGCAACTGAAGGCCAACCTGCCGTCGGGCGGTGCGCTCACACAGGTGCAGCTGCTGTCGCCCTGCGGCACGACCACGATACCGGTTGCAACGCCGACCATTACCATGCTGAGCCCCGGAGCGGGTTATCCGGGAACCATGATTACCCTGACGGGCACGAATCTGGACCAGCTGACTTCGGCGAGTGCTGGCGGTGTACCGGCAGTCATCCTGTCGCGCTCGGCCACCTCGGCTCGTATCCTGGTGATGCCGGGCGCTGCCACGGGCAGTGTGTCGGTCACCAACATTGCGTCAACGGCTACGGCTCCGTCTTCCTTTACAGTAAATACATCGCTATATCCCTATTTTCAACAGGGAGCCAAGTTCACAAACAGCGGTACGAATGCCATTCAGGGCAGTTATGTGTCGGTGAGTGCCGACGGGAATACCGCGATTATCGGCGCCCCGGGCGACGACGGCAACAAGGGTGCGGCCTGGATCTATACAAGAAGTGGCAGTTCATGGACACAGCAGGCCAGGCTGGTGGGTACCGGTGCCGCCGGCGCCGCCAAACAGGGTACGGGTGTAGCCATCAGCGCCAACGGAAATACAGCAGTAGTGGGCGGCCCTGCTGACAACTCAAACACCGGCGCGGTATGGGTATTTACCCGTACCGGTACGACGTGGACGCAGCAAGGCGGCAAGCTGGTGGGTACAGGTGCCTCGGGCGCGGCACAGCAGGGTATCAATGTGGCTGTCAGCGGCGACGGGAACACGATTGCCTCCGGCGGCTTTGCCGACAGAGACTATACGGGTGCTGCGTGGACATTTGTGCGCTACGGCAGCGGATGGTCACAACTGGGCGACAAGATTACGGGCAATGATAATACGGGTTCAGCGCGACAGGGCGCCTCACTGTCTCTGAGCGCGAACGGCTCGCGCCTGCTGATGGGCGGCTACCAGGACAACAACCGGCAGGGCGCAGTGTGGACATTCGACCTCAACGACTGCGACTGGGTACAGCAGGGTCCGAAGCTGGTGGGCACCGGCGGCACGTCGCAGGCGTGGCAGGGCTACTCGGTATCGCTGAGTGCCGACGGCAAGACAGCCGTAGTGGGTGGCAACAGCGACAACAACCTGGCCGGCGCCGCGTGGGTATTCACCGACGGTAGCTCGGGTATGAGAGGCGTGCGAGGTTTCGGGGGGGGCGGCAGTATTTGGACGCAGCAGGCCCGTCTGGTGGGGACACAGGCAGCGGGTTTGGCCAAACAGGGCACCTCGGTGTCGCTGAGTGCCGATGGGAATGTGATCACGGTGGGTGGCAGCGCCGATGACTCCAACAAGGGGGCCGTGTGGGTTTACAGGAAAAATGGCGGCAACTGGACACAGCAGGGTGCCAAGATCAAGGGCAACAATGCGGTTGGTTCGGCCAAACAGGGCGCGTCGGTATCTCTGAGTGCCAACGGAACTACGGCGATCATCGGTGGCCCGACGGACAACACAAACAAGGGTGCATTCTGGGTGTACGTACCGACAACCACCATCCCTTCCATGCAGCAGGTGCTGTTTGAAGAGCGTACGGAGGTATCGGCCGGGCTGCGCCTGGATCAGAACATCCCCAATCCGTTCACGGGCAGCACGACGATAGGCTTCAGCGTACCGGAGGCCTGTGTGGCCGAGTGGGAGATCACCGACGTGAGCGGGCGGGTGATACAGTTGCTTCGGCGTGCGTACGCGGAGGGCGAGAACACCGAGAGTTTCGATCTGAGCGGTAACAGCGGGGTGCTTTACTACCGGCTGAAGACGCCGTACGGAACGGCGGTGAAAAAAATGCTGATTGTGAACTAAGAGCTCGCTCAGGATTCTCTCGCCGGGTCAAAAACGGCTCATTTTTCGCCATTTTTCACCTTTTTTCAGTTACGTAGCTCCGGCTATGCACCTTCAAAAATGCAAAAACTGACAAAAAATCAGCCTGTTTTTGCCACCGGCAGAGAAACCTGAACAAGCTCCGGGAGCGAAACAAAAACAACAACAAAAAAGAACAGCCATGCAAAAGCAAAATACACTGGCTTCGG
>CAIYFY010000363.1 GCA_903925535.1 uncultured Bacteroidota bacterium
ATTCTGTGTAAAATCTGCGCAAAACATCTGCGTAAAATCTGTGAGAAACCAACACAAAAGGGGTGCCAGGAATAAGTAGAGAAAGTAATGGTTCTACGCCATTATTAGCTGATTTTCAGATTTAGTCCAACCAGAAAATCGTAGTGATGAAATTTTGAACAGTCTCAAAAAACAGGGCTATCACTAATTGAACACAGAAGTCTGATCCAAAAAAAACTCGCCCTGCCGCGCACCCGCACGGCAGGGCGAGTTCCACCTATCACTGCAGCTCAAATGACATTTCCTGTACGTCGCGCGAGTTGCCACCCACAAAAACCTTGAACGTTCCGGAATCGGCTTTGAATTTCAAATCGCGGTTCCAGTACGACAGGTCTTTTTCGCTGAGCCTGAAACTGACGATCTTGCTCTGACCTTTATCCAGCCGGATTTTCTGGAAACCCTTAAGCTCCTTGACGGGCCTCGAAATATCGGCACTCATATCCCGGATATACAGCTGAACCACCTCTTCTCCGGCCACGTCGCCTGTATTAGTGACGGTTACCGTCACATCAACGGTCTCTCCTCTCTTGTAGGCCGACTTCGACATGCTGATTTTTGAGTAGCTGAATTTGGTGTAGCTGAGGCCAAACCCGAACGGATAAGCCGGCGTGGAAGGCTGATCGAGATAGCCGCTCGTCCACATTTGTCCGAAGTTTTGCTGCGGCCGTCCGGTATTCAGGTGGTTGTAGTGAATAGGCACCTGACCCACCGACCGGGGAAAGGTCATGGGCAGTTTTCCCGACGGATTTACCTTGCCTGTCAACACATCTGCCAGTGCATTTCCGGCCTCGTAGCCAGGCTGCCAGGCCACCACGATAGACTGTACTTTCTCGGCAGCCAGCTTGAAGTCCATCGGACGGCTGTTGAAAAGCACCATAACGGTTGGCTTACCAGAAGGAAGGTATTTGACGATTTTCTCTTGCTCTTTCCTCAGCTCCAGTGTGCTCACACAGCGGCTTTCCCCGCAGTCCAGGCCGTTTTCGCCCAGACAAAGAATCACCAGATCGGCGTCGCGGGCTGCATCGCGGGCCAGTGAGTAATCTTTTTCGGTGCAGGTGGCATTCAGGCACACTTCCGTCACAGTCAGGAGGAAGCCTTTCTTTTCAAGCTCGGTTTTCAGCGCCTGCGCAGGCGTAACCACTTTTGTAGAATCGTAATACGGATTTCCGACTCCAAGCGTCCAGAAACTCATATAGTCCTTGTTCGTGCGGCTGTCAGCGAACGGTCCGATAAGTGCTATTCTCCTGAAGGGTCCCGACGGATTGAGTGGCAGTAATCCGCCGTCATTCTGGAGCAGTACCATGCTCTTGGCGGCCGCTTCGCGAGCCAGTTCGCGATGCTCCGGTTTTTCAAGGGTGGCCGCACGACGCTTGCTGTCGAGATAGCGGAACGGATCGTCGAACAGTCCGAGTGCAAATTTCAGGCGGAGTACGCGCCTGACGGCCTCGTCTATCTGCGCCTGAGTCACACGGCCTTTCTCAAGGGCTTTCCTGAGTCCTTTCTGGAATACGCCGCTGACCATATCCATGTCGCTGCCGGCCGACAGGCACTTGGTGGCAGCATCCACCTCGTCTTCCGCTGCACCATGCGTAATGGTTTCGCCGAAAGATGCCCAGTCGCTCACAATCATCCCTTTCCAGCCCCACTCGCCGCGAAGAATATCGGTGATCAGGTGCTTGTCCATACTCGCCGGAACGCCGTTGATGGTATTGAAGGAGTTCATGAAAGTGGCAGCACCGGCTTTGGCAGCAGCCTCGAAGGGCGGCAGTACCATCTCCCTCAGTTTTTGCTCGCTGATATCCACGCTGTTGTAGTCGCGGCCACCCTCGGCGAATCCGTAGGCGGCAAAGTGTTTCACGCAGGCGGCAATGGTGGTCGGGTCAGACAGGTCCTTGCCCTGAATGCCTCTCACGCGCGCCTCCGCGACGCGGCTGCCCAGGAAAGGATCCTCTCCGGCACCTTCCATGACGCGACCCCACCGAGGGTCGTAGGATATGTCAACCATGGGCGAGAACGTCCAGTTCTGGCCATCGGCGGCGGCCTCTGCAGCGGCCACCCGCTCAATACGCTCAATCAGATCCATATCCCAGCTGGCAGCCTGCGCGAGCGGAATCGGGAAAATGGTTTTGTAACCGTGAATCACATCAAAACCGAACACCAGCGGAATCCCCAGATTGCTCTTCAGGGCTGCTTTTTGCAGCGTGATTTTGTTGTCGAAGTTGGTATGGCTCAGGATGGAGCCTACCTGACCGGCGCTTACCTGTTTGAACAGGTCGTCTTTACTCACGTCGGTTCCGGTGCTGATATCGCCCACCACCTGATTGAGCTGCCCGATCTTGTCGTCGAGCGACATTTTTGCCAGCAGTGCCTCTACCCTGGTGTCAATGTTCTGTACAGAGGTGTTTTGTCCGTTCAGCATGCCGACAGCACTCATGGAGCAGACGACGCAGGAAAGAATAATATTTTTCATAGTCAAGGTGAAATTTGAACATGGAAACGCCCCGGCGTCAATCCATGAGAATGTGTAAAAGAGTTTGTGCTGCCCGGGCAACAACAGTACCCGGACCAAAGATGGCGGCCACGCCTGCCTGTCTCAGAAAATCGTAGTCCTGCTGGGGTATTACGCCGCCCACCACGACCAGAATATCTTCGCGGCCAAGTTTTTTCAGTTCTTCAATGGTTTGAGGGGCCAGTGTCTTGTGGCCGGCGGCCAGCGACGAGATGCCAAGTATGTGTACATCATTTTCCACCGCCTGACGGGCCGCTTCGGCCGGCGTCTGGAACAGCGGACCGATATCCACATCAAAACCCAGATCGGCAAAGGCAGTGGCGATAATTTTGGCGCCGCGGTCGTGGCCATCCTGACCAAGTTTGGCCACCATGATACGCGGGCGGCGGCCTTCCTGCTCCGCAAATTCATTGGCGAGCTGGCGGGCTTTGTCGAAGTCTTCGTTCTGACTCATATTGGCGGCATAAACACCTGAAACAGACTTGGTGGTGGCCACATAGCGACCGAAGGTTTTTTCCATAGCCAGGGATATCTCCCCGAGTGTGGCGCGTGCACGCGCTGCCGACACAGCCGCTTCAAGCAGATTTCCTTCTCCCGTCGCAGCTACCGATGCAAGTACTGCAAGCGCAGCTTCAACAGCCTGCGAATCGCGGCTTCCCCTGACGGATTCTATACGACGCACCTGTGAATCGCGCACAGCAGAGTTGTCCACCTCGAGAATCTCGAACTGTTCCTGATTAGTGGTCTGGAATATGTTTACGCCAATAATTTTTTCGGCTCCGGAGTCAATCCGGGCCTGTTTGGCAGCGGCGGCCTCTTCAATTCTCAGCTTGGGCAGCCCCTCCTCAATAGCTTTTGCCATGCCTCCGAGCTGTTCCACTTCCTGAATAAGCGTCCAGGCCTTCTCCACAAGCTCAGCGGTCAGTTGTTCCACATACCAGGAGCCGGCCCACGGATCAATGGCTCGGGTCACATCTGTTTCCCGCTGAATATACAGTTGCGTGTCGCGGGCAATTTTGGCAGAGAAATCGGTAGGCAAGGCGATGGCCTCGTCAAATGCATTGGTGTGCAGACTCTGCGTACCGCCCAGCACAGCCGACATGGCCTCGATGGTGGTACGGGCCACATTGTTAAACGGATCCTGCTCGGTGAGCGACCAACCGGATGTCTGGCAATGCGTGCGCAGCATCAGCGATTTGTTGCTTTTGGGATTGAACTGCTTCACCAGTTTCGCCCAGAGCAGTCGCCCGGCCCTGAGCTTGGCAATTTCGGTGAAATGGTTCATACCGATACCCCAGAAAAAAGACAACCGGGGCGCAAACTCGTCAATATCCAGTCCGGCGCCAATACCGGCGCGGATATACTCCAGTCCGTCGGCAATCGTGTAGGCCAGCTCGATTTCTGCCGGAGCGCCGGCCTCGTGCATGTGATAACCCGAAATGGAAATGGAGTTGAACCGGGGCATATTGCGGGCGCAATAGGCGAAAATATCGCTGATGATGCGCATACTCGGTCCGGGTGGATAAATATAGGTGTTGCGCACCATGAACTCCTTCAGGATATCATTCTGAATGGTTCCGGATAGTTTTTCAGGTGAAACGCCCTGCTCTTCAGCGGCCACGATGTAGAATGCCATCACGGGAATAACGGCACCATTCATGGTCATGGATACCGACATCTGGTCGAGCGGAATCTGGTCGAACAGAATTTTCATGTCCTCCACCGAGTCAATGGCAACACCGGCCTTGCCCACGTCTCCCTGCACGCGCGGGTGATCGGAATCGTACCCGCGGTGCGTTGCCAGATCAAAAGCTACCGACAAGCCCTTCTGTCCGGCAGCGAGATTGCGCCGGTAGAACGCGTTGCTCTCCTCTGCCGTGGAAAAGCCGGCATATTGCCGGATAGTCCAGGGTTGCGTAACGTACATGGTGGAGTACGGTCCGCCCAGAAAGGGAGGCATTCCGGCTACAAATCCGCGAAATGGGTTGGAATAGGGTTTGGGTCGCTTGTCGGAGGGAGCCCGAAGCGACAGGTCCAGTTTTTTTCCGGTATAATCAGGCATGGCATTGATTCGGTGAAGTGAGCTTCATCCGGGGTTCAAAATTACGGCCTTTTATATTTTGAAGCCCGGCAAACACATAATTTTGTCACTTATACATATATTTATCGGTGTAATCCGTGAAATATAGGGTTAAAAACGGGGTTTCAGGCAAATTCTATCCTGAACAACCTACATACTAACCCCCTATTTCTCTACCTTTGCACCTTCTTTTCAGTTTTTTAATCAAAACAAAATTCGGGTTGTGCCGTTTCATCAGCGCGACTCCGAAACAAAAAGCTGAAAGATGTTTCAGCGGTTTCTTTTTCCGATCACCATTCACACAATCAATATGTCCGTTTCCACAGAATCTCGTCCGAAATACAAAGTTAAAGATATTGACCTCGCCGAGTGGGGTCGCAAGGAGATACAGCTTGCCGAGGCTGAAATGCCGGGTCTTATGTCGCTCCGCGAAGAATTTGGTCCCTCCAAACCACTGCAGGGCGCACGCATCGCAGGTTGTCTGCACATGACCATCCAGACTGCCGTGCTGATCGAAACGCTGGTAGAGCTTGGCGCTGAAGTATCCTGGTCTTCCTGCAATATTTTCTCCACACAGGATCACGCTGCTGCGGCTATTGCCGCCGCCGGCATCCCTGTTTTCGCCTGGAAGGGTATGAATGCAGAGGAGTTCGACTGGTGCATCGAGCAGACGCTTTTTGCGTTTAGCGACGGACAGCCCCTGAATATGATTCTCGACGATGGTGGCGACCTGACCAACATGGTTCTCGACCAGTACCCTGAACTGGTGGCTGCTATCCGCGGTATTTCCGAGGAGACCACCACGGGCGTGCACCGCCTGTACGAGCGCGTGGCGAAGGGAACACTCCCGCTGCCCGCCATCAACATCAACGACTCTGTTACCAAGTCCAAGTTCGACAACAAATACGGCTGCAAAGAGAGTCTGGTGGATGCCATCCGCCGCGCCACTGATATCATGATGGCCGGAAAAGTGGCTGTCGTAGCCGGTTACGGCGATGTGGGCAAAGGCTCCGCGGCCTCCCTGCGCGGCGCAGGTGCGCGTGTCATCGTGACTGAAATTGACCCGATTTGTGCACTGCAGGCTGCTATGGATGGCTTCGAGGTGAAACGCATGGAAAATGCCATTCCGCGCGCCAATATCGTGGTTACTGCCACCGGCAACTGCGATATCGTGACGGAAAAACACTTCCGCATGATGACCGACAAGACCATTGTCTGCAACATCGGCCACTTCGACAATGAAATTGACATGGCCTGGCTGAACAAGAACTACGGCCATACCAAGGTAACCGTGAAGCCACAGGTTGATCTGTACAACATCGAAGGAAGGGATATTATTGTACTCGCCGAAGGCCGTCTGGTGAACCTGGGCTGCGCTACCGGACACCCTTCGTTCGTGATGTCCAACTCCTTCACCAACCAGGTACTTGCCCAGCTGGAACTTTGGGAAAACAGCAAAAACTACGAGAACAAGGTATATATGCTGCCCAAGCACCTCGACGAGAAGGTTGCCCGTCTGCACCTCTCCAAAATTGGTGTGGAACTGGAAGAACTCGCCCACCATCAGGCCGAGTACATCGGTGTGAAGCCGGAAGGCCCGTTCAAGCCCGAGTACTACAGGTACTAAATTTTCTGCCGTCGCTCAAAACGCCGGCATCAGGGTACATGAAAAAACAGGAGTCGTCCCGGCAACGGGGCGACTCCTGTTTTTTCATGTGTTGTGGGTGCCGGTTATCTGTCAATATCCGGCATGGGCGGAACGCCACCGAAATCAAACGCTGATTCGATTTCCTTCAGAAGTGCTTCATCTTTCATGTCAGAAGCCATTCTCGCGAGGTTATTGGCAGTGGTGAGGGTGAACTGCTCCTCCTGCTCGTAAGCCTTGCGATAAGCCGGCGACTGTGACTTGTAGAAAGCCATGCGTTCTTCCATCGTTTTGGCAATCAGGCGAATCTTTTCAGCAGCCTTCTCTTTGGCGCCACAACGAACATACACATCCGTAATAAACGCCGTGAACTGGTCATACGGGAAGTTATACTGCGGGAAGACCTCGAAGTACTTGTCCACGAGTGCCTCGGCCTTGTCCTTCTTGCCCTCAATAATCAGCTGACGCGCAATACGGATCATGGAAACACGCATGGTCTGCAGACTGGGCATATACGCTTTGTCAATATGGGCCTTCATCTTGTCGAAGTTACCCCATTTCCAGCGCTCCATGATATTGCGGTATGCCTCATCGGTGTTTACACCGCCGGAACCGATAATTCCATAAGCATCCTGACTGCTCCTGGATTTTTTGGGAACCAGTTGCAGGCTCAGGCCCTCCAGTTGCAGGTAATCCTCCAGACCCAGCAGCTTGTCTTCGCGACAGGTAACCGCCCAGTAAATGGGGCGCTTGCCCAGGTTGGAGGCAACAATATCGAGGATAGCCAGTTCATCCTTGATGATATACTTGGTATCCTTGGCCAGACTGAACTTGATGGTATCAACAAGCGTCGAATCGCCCGGAGATACAATCTTGTTGTCAATGAATGCCTGTTTGTCAACCGGCAGGTAGAATTTTCTCGTAGGCAGGTAGGAGTCGAAGTCGCGGCCTCCACCGGAAGCCTGC
>CAIYFY010000364.1 GCA_903925535.1 uncultured Bacteroidota bacterium
CGAGTCAAAAACGGCTCATTTTTCGCCATTTTTCACCTTTTTTCAGTTGCGTAGCTCCGGCTATGCGCCTTCAAAAACGCAAAAACTGACAAAAAATCAGCCTGTTTTTGCCATCGGCAGAGAATCCTGAACAAGCTCTTAGCCTTGACCCTCGTCAGGCCAAACGTGCTATTATTGAACAAACCAATCAGCTAATTTTCGATGAAACTACTTCGACGTACCCGAATGATTCATTACTCCGGCCTGCTTCTCTGCACGCTGGTATGGCTTGCCAACAGCGGAAATCCGCCAACGGGTAGAACAGGCGCCCCGTTCGACGGCAGCTGCGGCGACTGCCACTCCGGAGGCAATTTCAATGGAAACGTCACTGTTGACGGGCTCCCCGGCACTATAGAACCAAATACGACCTACCCGCTCACACTCACCATGACCGTTACTTCAGGCAACCCTACCCGGGGTGGCTTCCAGCTGGTTGTGGTAGATGCCAATAACGCCGATGCGGGTGACCTTGTCAGTGTCAACGGACAGACAGGTACCGAAAACCTTTCAAATCGCGAGTATCTGGAACAGCGCGGCTCCAAGAATATTACCGGCGGAGCTGTGTCCTGGACGTTCAACTGGGTATCTCCAGCCTCTGTGCCGGGCAATACTGTCAAGTTCTACTACATCGGCAACTTTGTAAACGGCAATGGTGGTACTTCCGGCGATTATGTCGAAACAGCACTCTCCACAGTGCCATTTAATGGTGCGCCACCGCTTACCGCTGTAATTTCAGGCACGACAAACGTATCCTGCTTCGGAGGTAACAATGGCACTGCAACCGTAGAAGCATCCGGTGGCACAGCGCCATACACGTATCTGTGGAGTAACAGCCAGACAACCCAGACAGCCGTGAATCTGACCGCCGGAACCTACACAGTGACGGTAACCGGTTCCAGCGGATCGGGTACAGCTACTGCTTCAGCGACTATCACGCAACCAACAGCACTGAACGCCTCTGCCAGTGTATCGGGCATTATCACCTGCCTGACCCCGCAGGTAACTGCCACAGCCACAGCATCAGGAGGTACTCAGCCCTATTCATACCTGTGGCCCGACGGGCAAACCGGCTCTCAGGCAGGAATCACGTCCGGTGGTACGTATGTTGTCACGGTGACAGACGGCAACAGTTGTACCAAAACAGCTTCCGTTACCGTAAATCAGAATATCAATGCACCGTTGGCAAGCGCCACCTCCCCCGGCGATCTTACCTGCAGCACCCCGGTACAGACACTCAGCGGAGGAGGATCGTCCACGGGCCCCAATTTCACTTATGCCTGGACGGCCACTAACGGAGGCAATATTGTGTCCGGAGGACTTACACTCTTCCCGGTTATCAATGCATGCGGCACTTACACGCTTGTCGTAACCAATATATCAAACGGCTGCACCAATACGGCCTCTGTTGCGGTTGAGTGCGACCAGACACCCCCTGACCTGGCAGCCTCCAACAATGGGCCGTTTACCTGCGCGCAAACCAGCGTGAGCGTAAACGCCAGCTCCGGCATTTCAGGATTATCGTACCTGTGGACCGGCCCGAATTTCTCTTCCAATCTGCAAAATCCGCCCGTATCGCAGCCTGGCACCTATGCCGTGGTTGCTACCAATCCGGCGAACGGCTGTACAAGAGCTGCCCAGACCGCCGTTCTTGTTGACAATACACCTCCTTCTGTTTCCACTTCCGCCGATGGCCCGATCACCTGTGCCGATACGCTGGTTCAGCTGACCGGAGGACCGTCGGGAGGATTTACCTATGCGTGGACAGGTCCCGGAGGATTCACTTCCGGCATCCAGAGTCCGGTTGTTGGCGTGGCAGGAACCTACAATCTGGTAGTAACCTCCCAGACAAACGGCTGCTCCGGAACAGACTCTGTTCAGGTATCGCAGAATACAACTCCGCCGGTAACCGGTATCGAGCCACCTGCGCGACTTAACTGCCAGAACCCCACGGTTCAGATTAGTGGCACGGGATCTTCGCAAGGCGCCAACTTCACCTATCAGTGGAGCACAACCAACGGAAACATTGTATCCGGAGAAACTACACTCACACCTGTTGTAAATGCAGCGGGAACCTACAAACTGCAGGTTACCAACACTGCCAACGGCTGTACAGCCGACTCGACAGTGGTCGTATCCCAGTCGCAGGCAGTATCTGTTGCTGTCACATCCACCAATGTTTCATGCCATGGTGGCAATAACGGTTCAGCGACAGCCCAGGCAGGCGGTGGAAACGGATCCTTCACCTACCAATGGTCGAACGGAGCACAGACGTCTTCTGTATCGGGTCTCACAGCAGGATTATATCAGGTAACGGTGACCGACGGCGAAAACTGCAGTGCAACCTCGTCGGTAACCATATCACAGCCGACCGAGCTGCAGATAAACACAACTGTAACCGGCGAAACAGGCGTGGGTGCCAGCGACGGTACAGCCACCGCAGCACCGTCGGGCGGGACACCTGACTATACCTATTTGTGGAGCAACAATACAACCACAGCTACTATTACCAACCTCGCACCGGGGAACTACACTGTAACGGTAACTGATGCAAATTCCTGCACAGGCGTACAAACAGTAACCATCAACTTCTACGGTTGCAATATTTCATCACAGATTTCGTCGGCAAACGCAAGTTGTAACGGTGCCGGTAATGGCAGCGCGGAGATAACAGTCGGCGGAGCCACAGCGCCTGTAACCTACCTGTGGTCAAACGGCTCAACCAGCTCAGGCATCTCGGGTCTGGTACCCGGTATTTACTCCGTCACGGCAACCGATGCAGCAGGGTGTGTAACTACAGGCAGCACCACCATTGCGGAACCAGCCCAGCTTTCGGCCGAAGCCTCATCAACAGACGAAACCAGTCTGGGTGCCAATGACGGCACTGCAGCAGCCAGTCCGACAGGCGGAACCGGGAACTATTCCTTCCTGTGGAGCAACGGATCTGCCACTTCTTCCATTCAGAATCTCGCACCGGGGGTCTATACTGTAACCGTGACCGATGAAAACCTCTGTACAACAACTCAGTCGGTCAATGTGCGGGCGTTCAACTGCAACCTGGCCGCAGCCATTTCATCAACATCTGTCTCCTGTCCTGACGGAAATGACGGTTCGGCTACAGTAAACGCCTCCAACGGTCAGGATCCCTACACTTACCTCTGGAGTAATGGCTCATTCGAGAGCACTGCCTCCGGCCTGTCTGTTGGCCAGTATACGGTAATAGTTCAGGACAACGCCGGATGCTCGGTCACGCTGACTGTAAATGTATCGGCTGATGACACAACACCGCCAATCCTGAACTGCCCGGCCAATATTTACGGATGCGGAGCAGACTTCGTCGTTTACCCTGCTCCAACAGCCACGGATAACTGCGGATTACAGGGTCCGCCGGTGCTTGTCAGCGGACAAGCCAGCGGAACACCTTTCAACGACGGTGAAACTGTTCAGGTGTTCGCAGCTACAGACAACTCCGGCAATACAGGCTACTGCTCATTCTCCGTGGTGGTTTATCCTGTTCCGGATGTACTTATTGACGGTTTCACCAACGACCAAAATGGAGAAGGTGTAGGAACCATCTTCATCACAGCTGTTGGCGGCGGCGGCGGTTATCTGTACGCCTGGAATAAAAACGGACAATTCTACTCAAATGCTGAAGACCTCACAGCGCTGAGTGCCGGCAGCTACACACTTACAATCACTGATGCCAATGGATGTTCGAGTGCGCTGGCACCCATCCTTATTACCAATACGGTGGGGACAACCAACCCGGAAAATATTTCGGGCTTGCGACTGTGGCCAAATCCGGTGTCTGATCGTCTGAATATCGAATTAACCGGTCTGAATGGCAGTATCAGTTCCTGTACAATACTCGACCAGCGCGGGAAAATAGTATCAGACATTACTGTCTCTGTAATTAACTCGGGCATAGAAGTGAGTAATCTGCCAGATGGATTATACCTGTTACGCCTGACTACTCAAACGGGTGCGGTCATTCCTGTGAGGTTTGTCAAATCCAGATGATAAATTTAACAGGATGAATATGAACCAATAACCCCAAAAAGCCTGCACCTTTGCAATTCAAAACAGAACCGACGTAATTGTCGGCGTGCTTTGTGTTTTATTTTAAATTAAATCATTCCGTTTCATGGAAGAAAAAAAGAAACGCCCACGAATCAAGACGGGCACCGGCTCGCCGCTGAAAGAGCGCAACGAGTCTAATGAATCCCCCGAATCGCAGGACACCCCCACATTTAACCCAAAATCACGTCAGGATTGGGACAACCGCGATAGTCAGGGCGGCGGGTTTGAGCGCAAACCATGGCAAGACCGCGACAACCAGGGCGGCGAACGCAAACCATGGCAGGACCGAAACAATCAGGGTGGCGGGTTTGAGCGCAAACCATGGCAAGACCGCGACAACCAGGGTGGCGGCGAACGCAAACCATGGCAAGACCGCAACAACCAGGGTGGCGGCGAACGCAGACCGTGGCAAGATCGCGACAACCAGGGTGGCGGCGAACGCAGACCGTGGCAAGACCGCAACAACCAGGGTGGCGGCGAACGCAGACCGGGGCAAGATCGCGAC
>CAIYFY010000365.1 GCA_903925535.1 uncultured Bacteroidota bacterium
AACAAAAACTTTCATCAACTAAAAATAAACGATCATGCGTATATACAGACTTTGGATGGCGCTTTCGCTGGCCTTTGTCGCCGTGGCGGGTTTTGCCCGAAACAACCCGTATGACAAAAGCCTGCCCAAGTCGCCCAAAGCTCAATACCGCGACGTCTGCGCCAACTCTGAGTCGCAGATTGACCAGAGCATCAACAACGTCCGCGCCCGTCTGCTGGGTGGCGGCGACTGCTGGTGGGACTTCAACGACGGCCGTTATGTTGTCCCCAAGGTGGACGTGTCAACCGGTCAGGCCGAGGTGTCTTCTATCTTCGCCGGCTCTGTATGGCTCGGTGGAGTTGACCCTGCAGGTAACCTCAAGCTGGCTTGTCAGGATTACCGCAGCGGTGCCAATAACGAATTCTGGCCGGGTCCGCTCACTGAATTTGGTATCACAGAGCAGTTTACCTGCGACAACTGGGACCGCCATTTCCGCGTAACCGGTGAGGAAATCCGCAAACACCTGTCGAACCTCTCCAAAGGCGCTACCAGCCCTTCCGACATCCCGCGGGGTGTAAGGGGATGGCCTGCCAAAGGAAATCCGTACTTCGTAGATGTATGGGGCTTCGATCTGCCATTCACACAGCAGGCACTCGCCGGCTTCTTCGACAAGGATGAAGACGGTCTGTACGACCCGCTCAAGGGCGATTACCCCTCTATCGAAATCCGCGGTTGCGCACTCGACAAGTACCCGGATGAGATGATTTTCTGGATTTACAACGACCACGGTGGTGGCCAGCCGCACGGCAACACCAACGGCAGCGCTATCCAGATGGAAGTACAGGTTCAGGCATTCGGCTACCAGACTACCGATGAGCTGAACGACATGACGTTCCAGCGTTACAAGCTGATTAACCGCGCTACCGAGCGTATTGACTCGACCTTCTTCGCCATGTGGGTTGACCCGGATCTCGGCTGCTATCTCGACGACTATATCGGCTGCGATACGGCAAAAGACCTGATGTACGTTTACAACCAGGATGCTACCGACGGTCAGCCAGGCGCTACCTGCGCAGGTGTGCCCACGTATGGAGACAAGGTACCCATTCTCGGTGTTGACTACTTCCGTGGCCCGCTCGACTCTGCCGGTAACGAACTGCCAATGTCCTCTTTCGTTTACTACAACAACGGAGGTGTGGGCAGCTGGCCAGCCGCTACAACCGACCCAAGCCAGCCGGGTGAGTTCTACAACTACCTCACCGGTCGCTGGAGGGATGGTTCTGTTTACGGTGACCAGGGCTCCGGATATGGTGCTGGTAATGAAACTAAATTTGTGTTCCCGGATCCGCCGAATGACCCGACAGGCTGGAGCATGTGTACGGCCAACCTCGCTTTCGGCGACCGCCGCACGCTTCAGGCCTCAGGTCCGTTCACACTCCTTCCGGGTGCTGTAAACGAACTGATCATCGGTGTGCCATGGGTACCGGATATTGACTACCCTTGCCCGGATGTGGAAGGCCTCTTCCGCGCCGACAAACTCGCACAGGGTCTGTTCGATAACTGCTTCGACCTGCTCGAGGGCCCCAACGCCCCCGACGCCGACTGGATCGAAGTGGACAAGGAAATCATCGTGGTTCTGACCAACAATCCCGACTCAACGGTAAATAACAACGCCGCCGAGAACTATTCGGAAGAAGATTTTCTTGCCCCTGACGAACTGAAGAACAGCCCCGATCCTGCAGTACGTGAAACCATCAAGTACCGCTTCGAAGGCTACAAAATCATTCAGCTGAAAGATCCGAACGTGTCTGCAGCAGATTTCGACAATCCGGAGCGCGCACGTATCGTGTATCAGGTGGATGTCAAAAACGGTGTCAAAAAGATTTACAACTGGGATGAAATCCCCAATCCGAATGACCCTGACGACAGGCTTTATACACCTGAAATCAAGGCAGACGGACAGGATCTGGGTATTCGTCATACCTTCTCCATCAAGGAAGACAGGTTCGCAACAGGTAACAACAAGGGTCTGATCAACCACAAGAAGTACTACTACGCTGTGGTAGCTTACGCTTACAACAACTTCGGTACCTTCGATCCGCTCGTACGTCCCGTAGCCGGTCAGCAAAGGCCGTATCTGGAAGGACGTCTGAACGTACAGATCAGAACTGTTATCCCGCGTCCGGTAGTGGATGTGGCACTCAACTCTGCCTATGGCGATGGTGTGGTGATCACACGCGTTGAAGGCGCAGGTGTCGGTGGAAACTTCGTGGATATTGACGACGAAACACGTGAACGCATGTTCCAGAGTGGCTACGACAGCACACTCACCTACAAGCCGGGACGTGGTCCGCTCAACGTGACTATCTTCAACCCGTTTGAAGTTAAAGACGGTGAGTATGAACTGGCAATCGTTGACGAGAATATGACTGACAACATCGTGAGTGCCAACGCCCGCTGGGAGTTGCGCAAGCTTCCCGACGGACAGGTCATCGCTTCTGAAAAGACTATCGCCAAACTGAACGAACAGGTTATCCTGGAATACGGATTCTCTATTGCACTCGCACAGAGTAACGAGCCGGGCTCCAACGCAGACGAAACCAACGGAGCACTCGGAGCCGAAATCGAGTACAAAAATCCTGACCAGCCCTGGTTGCAGGGTATCCCCGACCAGACAGAAGGAGGTACTTTCCAGATTTTCGACTTCGTAAAAACAGCTCCGCTCCAGCCTGATGAACTGCTCGACCCGAAACAGGGACTGAGCACCATGGGCGACGGATTCTTTGTTCCTTATGTGCTCTGTGACTGGCGCAGTCAGTACCCCGAGTATTACTTCACACCTGCCTGGACCGACAAAAACTCGTTCAACGGCAGTGCTATAGGCAACGCTGCTGCCCGTACAAAAGCACTCAACGCACTTCCAAACGTGGATATCGTTCTTACAAGCGATAAAAGCAAGTGGAGCCGCTGTGTAATTGTGGAAGCTGCAGGATATCCCTACACCAGCTCGTCTCCATCCGAGTATCCGAAGCTGCCTGAACTGGTAACCGAAAGCCCTGCACCTCCGGGTAAAACCCGTGTGATGTTCGATGTCCGCTTTGCACCCTCTGTGGGCAAAGATGACAACGATGGCGACGGCCGTCCTGATCCGGATGGTGCGGTTGAGCCCGACAAACTGCCTAACGGTCAGAATAACCCGAAAGCAGGTCAGCCGCTTTATGGTATGGGATGGTTCCCCGGCTACGCAATTGACGTGGAAACCGGCCGCCGCCTGAATATCTTCTTCGCTGAAAACTCCTGTTACTCCGCCAATGTTGATCCGACTTATACCGGCCGCGACATGATGTTCAACCCGACAGGTTCTTTCTTCCGCGAAGGATTCACCCCCGGCCCAACCAGCCCGCCACAGTACTACGACTGGCTGCTTGGTGGTCAGCACTGGGTGTACGTAACAAATACTTCCTACGATGAGTGCGCATTCCTGCGCTGGGGCTTCTCTCCGGAGTTGCAGACCAGCCAGACTGCCAAGCTCTCCCGTATCAAGCAGATTGCCTGGACGGGCATGATCTACGGAAGTGAACTCTTCCCGTTGACTTCATACAAAGACGGGCTTATCCCGGGTGGTAACGACGCTGTTGTCAAGCTGCGCGTGGATAACCAGTATCAAACCTGGTTTAACGATAATGATTCCAACAAAAAAACGGGTCACCCGCTTTACCGTTTCAAGATCGAAGGCCGCGGCCGTACCGATCTCAGCACAGTTCAGGTTGAAAGTGCACTCGATTCTGTGAAGGCTGTACCTAACCCATACTACGGTTACTCACAGTACGAAACTTCACAATTCACACAAACAGTGAAGATCACCAACCTGCCAGGCAAGGCTACCGTGACTATCTATTCGCTGGATGGCAAGTTCATTCGTCAGTATACCCGCGATGAGCAGTATGAGCCCTACAATCAGATAACACCCGCAATAGAGTGGGATCTGAAGAACAATAAAGGTATTCCTGTGGCAAGTGGTGTCTATCTGATACACATCAATGCACCGGGAATGGGTGAACGAACTATCAAATGGTTCGGCATCGCCCGACAATTCGACCCGTCGGGACTCTGACGATGTTGCCACGCTTGTCCGGAGCCAGCAGATAGTATCATGCTGCTGCTCCGGACAAGGGGTAACAACTCTAAACCATTCAATCATTCAATTGCATCAAAATGAATAAAATATACCAAATCCTGTTTTTCCTGCTGGTATCCGCGCCGACTTTCGCGGGTAACCCGGATCGTCAGGGTGAGGCGGGTGCGAACCAGCTGCTCATCAACCCCTGGGCCCGCAGCGCAGGTTTACATGAAGCCAATACATCCGGTACAACCGGTGTAGAAGCCATGTACCTGAATGTGGCCGGTCTGTCCAGAATCAGCAATACCCAGATACAGGGCGCGCACACCCGCTATATCGCCGATATCAATATCAATGCTTTTGGTCTTGCCCGTAAAGTTGGCAAGGGCGGCGCATTCGGTGTAAGCCTGATGGCACTCGACCTTGGCGATATCCCGATTACTACGGAAGATGTACCTGAAGGTTCGGGCGCTACATTCAGCCCCTCGTACTTTAACATGGGACTTGCCTATTCCCACCTGTTTGCCAACAAGGTGTCTGTAGGTATCACCTTCAAAGTAGTAAACGAGTCTATTTCCAACGCAGGCGCGCGCGCTTTCGCGCTCGATGGCGGTGTTCAATACGTGACAGGTCCGAATGACAACTTCAAATTCGGTATCTCACTCCGCAACGTAGGCAGCAAAATGCGATTCACCGGTGAAGGTCTGTCCAAAGGCCGCCCGAACCCGGGATCCACATTTATCTACAACAACACTTACTACGAGCGTTCTGCCGCATTTGAACTGCCCTCACAGCTCAACATCGGAGCATCCTACGACTGGCTGCTGGGTAAAACCAACAGGCTCACTGCTGTGGCAAACTTCACTTCCAACGCATTTTCCCGCGACCAGCTGGGTGCAGGCCTGGAGCTTTCTGTTCGCAAAATGTTCGCACTCCGCGTTGGCTACAAACACGAACTCGATGCCAATGATATCGAAGCAACCCTTGACAACGGCCTGAGCGGAGGCTTCTCCCTCACACTGCCATTCAAAAAGGACTCCGATTCACGCCTGTCTCTGGATTATGCATACCGCCAGACGCGCATCTTCAATGGCATACACACGCTGGGTATTCGGATAGATCTCTAAAGATTTATTCAAATATGTTTTTAAGGTTAAGTAAATAGCACTTACCTTTGCAGCAGAAAAAAACGCAGGAACGTTTCCGG
>CAIYFY010000366.1 GCA_903925535.1 uncultured Bacteroidota bacterium
CGTGGATGGCGTTTACTGGTTTACGGAGAACAAAAAACTGTACCTGCAGGCCGTGCAGAATGGCAAGACAGAGGTACAGGTGCTGGGGAAATACTATGTGGAGAATAACCACCTGCTGATAACGGCGGAGAATGGGAGCAAGGTGTTGTTTTACAGGAGTTGAGTGTTATGCCGGCTGAAGCGGTGGGGTGGTAATACATCAGCTTTCGTGTAGAAAAATACTTCTGCATTCTGTGTTTTTCGCTCTGCGAGACAAAGGGGAATAAAGTAACTCCTCCGAATATAGCACCCTTCCCCCTGACACACCAGGCATTTAAAAATATGAAAAATTGGCCTAATATTTGTTTCTTTGCAGGGTACCCCGTTATACTATCTCTTTTATTTATCAATCAACACCGCCTGTCCGGGAAACTACGGCCGGACAGGACAGTTTCAAAATAATATTTTACAGATGAAAAAAGTACGTATTTTCCTTGCATCTTCTTCAGAAATGGCCGCCGAACGGGATGCTTTCCGCAATTTCGTGAGCAGGGAGAATGACAGATTGCACGGCAGGGGTATTTACCTTGAAATTGTGCAATGGGAATCATTTTCCAGCCATGTATCGAGAGACGGCAAGCAGGTTGAATACAACAAAGCGATTTGCGAGTGCGACATGGCGGTGTTTCTATTTCACCGAAAGGCCGGCAAATATACCGTGGAGGAGTTCGACACGGCGGTGGGGCATTACAGGGAACACGGCCGGCCTCTTATTTACACGTATTTCAAGGGGAAAAGAGAAGATGTGACCGAGGCCGCTGAATCGGATACCGGGGTGGCCGATTTGAAATTATTCCTGAAAAGAGTGGAAGAGGAGTTAAAGCATTATTGTACCTGGTTCAGGGATATGAATGATTTGTGGTGCCATTTCGATCCGGAACTGAACAAATTCCTGAGTGAAAAGAAAAAAGAACCGGCAGGTGAAGATAGTGCCGGGAAAGGCAATACAATCACCGATATCCAGGGTGATGGAAATGTGGTTGTCAGCAATTCAGACGGCACCAGCATAAGCATCAATATTACCAAAAGTTGAGATATTGTTGAACACATAAAACAGAATCTGATTATGTCAAGTGAAACCAATGTACAGGGCAATCAGAATGTTGTCATCCAGCAGGTGACAGGCAGCACGATAACAGTAAATGTGAACGGAGATCAGAAGGAGATCGGGAGGGGAATAGGAGAGCTCAGAGAACTGATGTCTTCCATGAACAGGACTATGCTGAGTTATGCTGAAAAAAGTTATCATATCGAAGATATTGATGATGAAAATTTCAGTACGGTAACCAGTAAACGGGTTTTTAACGGTACACTGGTAAAAAAGCTTGTTGAAAGTCAGAAGGATAAGGAATCAGTAAAAAGATTTCTAGAGTCGCTTCCGATAGAGTTGGCAGATACATGGGTGGAGCAAAGGAGTCATCTGACAGAGGCCCAGCAGGTACTGGAAAACAATTATGTGTGGGTAATTTCGGAAAGTTTGCGCCGATTGTTTGCCATAGCCAATGAAAAGAGTGTGCTGGAAGAAAAAATGGAAAGATACGTACGACAGTGTTTTGAAACATATAAAATCGTGTTGCAACTCTCGAACTGTTTGCTGATTTCCGCACTTTGGGATGCAAAAAAGGGTAACAGTGAATTGAATACCCGCATGCAGGCGGTTGAGAAATTCTTTGGCGACAAACTCCTGACGGAATCCGACCTGAGGTATAATCTGAAAGAATTGTGCAAGTTTTTCCGGGAAAAAAACCTGCCTTTCCCGGTGGACAAGTGGCCCGCAGAGTTGAATGACGCATTACAGAATCCGGAAAGTTCACTTAACAGGGCGGCTCAAAAACTCGAAGAGCTTGGGAACCGGTCAGTAGATTACAGGTATCGCCTGGGTCAGTGTCATACGGCAGAAATCAGTCTGGCTACGGTAATAGAACACTTGCCTTTTCTGGGTTTATACAAGCTGGTTACCATCAGAAGGGTTGAATATGAATCATTCAGAAACACCCGGCCCCGTTATATCAAGGACTATACAATTCTTGAAAAAAAAGAATCGAGCGAAACACAACGTTTATTGAAGTACGACTCTCAACCGGTCGAATCGTATGCCCTCCTTTTTCACAGAGATGGAAAGCATGTCAATCTTTTCCCCTTTGTACTGGATTATCACACGCTCACCAATGCTGATGAATTTCAGATTTATCTTTATTCCAGAAAAAAAGAAAAAAGAGGTCTCTCCTATTTCAGTATCCAGAGCGAAAAAGAGTGCGATATATTTTATTCCGGGATAAACGACGACTCCAGCCCTTCGAAACCACTTTTAGTCAGGGATGAAGCCGAAAAACAAAAAAAAGAAGAGCAAATAAAATGTGATCTGGTATTGCTGCAATTTCAGGAAGCCATGAATACCCTGCTGGACAGCAGTTTTTGCTTTGAAAAACCGGTACCTGTAGCAGACAATTCATCTGATGGAATATAATCCCGGAAATATGACGAACAAGCGATATCCATTTCTCTTTCTGAAATCCTACCAGCGCAAGGACTACGATCTGTTTTTCGGCAGGAATGAAGAGATTGAAACCCTTTACCAATATACGCAGCAGTCGAGTATGGTCCTGGTGTACGGTCCATCCGGCACCGGGAAAACAAGTCTGATAAGATGTGGCCTTGCGAGCAAATTCAAATCGTACGACTGGCAGGAGATATATGTCCGGCGGGGAAAAAATATTCTTGAATCGTTCGACAAGATACTGTGCGAAGAGAGTAACGATGATTTCTCGTTCGAAGAGCAGGATGGACAGAAAAGGGTGGAATCACTGAAAGAGAAGTTACAGGCTGTTTACAAGGCGTCTTTCAAGCCATTGTATTTCGTATTTGATCAGTTCGAAGAACTTTTTGTTCTTGGCGACAAGGAAGAGCAGGATGCATTTGCGGATTTGTTGAAAGAATTGCAGCAAATCACGCTCCCCATGAAAATAATATTCAGTATTCGCGAGGAGTACCTGGGCCAGTTATATGACATGGAGCGGAAAATACCCGTTATCACCCGAAAAAAGTTGCGGGTGGAGCCGATGGGGCTTGAAAGGGTGAAAAAAGTAATACTCGGCGCGTGTGAACATGGAATAAACCCTGGCGAACGAAAGAACAACACAAGTCTGGAGCAGGGTAACGAAGAAAAAGTAGCTGAGGGAATTTTCGAGAAAATCAGGGGAAAAGAGAGGAAAACATTAACCATTCCGCTGCCCTATCTGCAGGTGTTTCTCGACAAGTTATACCTGCACTGTACAGATGGAGATGAAGAAAGAAAATCTGAGGCCGTGTTCACGCTGGAGAAACTGGAGTCCATGGGGGAAATAGGTGACGTGTTGCGAGATTTTCTGGAAGGCGCTGTGCATGGTGCAGCCCTCGAACTGGACAAGCCTGACGACGATGTGTGGAAGCTGCTGTCTCCCTTTGCCAGTCTGGAAGGCACGAAAGTTCCCCGTTCTGTCAGCGAGCTGTCGCAGGAATTGCCAGACAAATTTGACGAGGATCTGCTAAACAGGGCACTTCCGGCACTTGAAACATTTCGAGTGTTATCCTTTTCAGGGAGCGACGGACGTTATGAGATGACACACGATTCTTTGGCCAGGCATCTGGCTGAACGCCGGGGTGAAGACGAAATTGCCAAAATAGAAATACAGCGACTTGTAAAATCGTCAGTTTCTTTCACAAATGCCAGGGAGTATTTTACACCCAAGCAGCTTGATTTTATAGAGCCGCATCTTTCTGAACTGAAACTTTCTCCTTCAGAACGGGACTGGATAGAAAAGAGTCGGAATCACTGGAAAGAAGAGGCAGAACGCCAGGAAGCCGATCGCGAAAGACGCCTCCGGGAAGCAGAAGAACAGGCGAGGAAGGAAGCGGAACTGCGCCAGAGCGCGGAATCAGCACTGGAACAGGCCGAGCATTCCCGTCGTCGCGCGACGAAGTTTGCCCGTGGCGCGGTTGTGCTGGCGGTTTTGGCTTTGGCGGCGTCGTTTTATGCGTACATGCTGCAGGAAAAGGCAGAGGCTGCCCGCGTGGAGGCTGTTTCGCAGGGAGTGCGCGCGGACAGCAGTGCGCGGATAGCAAATATAGAAAAGGTACGTGCAGACAGTAGTGCACAACTGGCGCTGGCACAGAAGGCTATCGCGGAGCAGAAGACAGTGGAGGCTGAGAATAACCTGCAACGTGCGAAGAAAGAGGAGTTGCGCGCGAAGGCCGCACTTGATCAGGTCAGGAAGGAGAAGTCTGCGACGGAGGCTCAGCGCCTGCGCGCTGAGGATAATTATCGTATTGCTCAGGCAAAGACAGCGGAGGCTGAATCGGCGAAGGAAGAGGCTGAGAGAAACCTGGAGAATGTTCGGAAGTCAAATGAGGCTGTTGTTCGCGCATTTTTAAAGAATGCGAGAGAGAACTGGCAGGACGGCCGTTACCGTGAGGCGTACAGCAAGATTGTGCTGGCGGACACGCTTGATTTGTTGTCGTCAGAGGTGATGAATGCCTATCTTGATAATAAATCGGCCTGTCTGGCCAATACGCCGGATTACGGACTGGCGCTGGAGAGTGTATCGCGGGCGTATGCGACGGGTGCTTTGTCACGGGAAAGGATGACAGATGTATATGTTGGTATGGCAGACACGAGTATGCTGAATCTGCATTATGATACGACACAGATCATCGTCGGGGAGTCATTGAAACAGGGCGCCCATTCTGCTAAGGTTGGCAAATTGTACCTTGACTTGTCGTACTGGTATTGCGAGGTTGATTCTTTGGACAAGTCACTTTCGCTGTTGGGCAGAGCGTATGAATTGTCTGGTCGTGAGTTGTCTGTTTCGGGAGTTGCGGATACGGTTTCACTGCATCGTTTGATGTTTGAGTTGAGTGGTTCGCGTTATTCGATGCTGCATGCCCGTTATTATCCTGTTATGGTTGAGGTGCCGGGAGGGTCGTTTGATATGGGTTCTCCGAAGTCTGATAAGCTTTCTTCGGATGATGAGCGACCTGTACATCGGGTTACGTTGTCATCGTTTATGCTGTCTGCCACGGAGGTTACGGTATTTCAGTACAGTTTGTACTGTTCGTTGACGAACAGGGATATACGGGAGAATATTGTGTGGCCCAATAGTGGAGACAATCCTGTTGTGAATGTGAGCTGGTATGATGCGATTGGATATTCCAACTGGCTGAGTGAGCGTATGGGTCTTCGGGGACAGTATGCCATAGACAGGAACAAGGCGGATGTCAATAATAACAATGAATACGATGATCTGAAGTGGACAGTCACTCCGTTGCCCGGTTCTGACGGTTATCGTTTGCCAACGGAATCGGAGTGGGAATATGCTGCACGAGGTGGAGAGAAGAGCAAGGGTTACCGGTATGCTGGCGGTGACTCCCTTGATCTGGCTGGCTGGTATGATGGGAACAGCGGAAATCGCACACATGCTGTTGGCGGGAAGTTGCCAAATGAGCTTGGGCTGTACGATATGAGCGGCAACGTATGGGAGTGGTGTTGGGACAGGTATGGTGATTATGATGACAAGGTCAGTACCAATCCGCAGGGTGCCGGGAAGGGCGGCAACCGTGTGAGTCGCGGCGGCAGCTGGATCAACGATCCGCAGATCTGCCGCGCCGCCAATCGCCTCAGCAACGGGCCGACGGACCGTACCTACATCCTCGGCTTCCGCCTCGCCTCGCCCCTGCAGTGAAGTGGTTTGGAGTCCGGCTGTCCGGGGAGCAAAAGAGGGTTCCGGATAGCCGCTGCGGAACGGAGCGAGGCGGGCAAAGCGGCAG
>CAIYFY010000367.1 GCA_903925535.1 uncultured Bacteroidota bacterium
GTCAGTGCAACTAAAAAAAACAGGGTCAGCCAAAGATATGTGCGGGTACGCATAAGACAAGGTATTTCGCTGCAAAACTACGCAAAAGGCGCTCCGTTTTACCGATTTGTTTCTTTGTTTGCCAGCAATCGTCAGTCTAATTAACTTTGACGCTCATTTTGTCACAACTTGTAGCCATGCTGATCAAAGCCTCCCGGGTAACCAACCTCACCGATGCCCGCTATTTTGCCGCCCGCGGCGCCAGTTATATCGGGTTTAATCTGGAAGAAGGTACCGAAGACTATCTCGACCCCATTTACATGAAGGCTATCAAAGAATGGCTCGAAGGTCCGCGAATAGTGGGGGAGTTCGGATCGGCATCTCCCGCAGTAGCCGCTGAAGCTGCCTCTTTCCTCGGACTGGATGCCGTGCAGATCAATGCCGGGGCGCATCTCGGCGAACTTGGTGATCTCGCCGGAACTGAAACGATACTCCGGCTCGACGGACAATCCGGTGTGCATGTCATTGCAGGTATCGCAGCCTCTGCGGCGCCTTTCGTCAGTCACTTCCTGCTCGATTTATCCGGCGTGGAAAACTGGGAGGAGATGCTGAAAAGTGAAACGGACGGGTGGCTGGATCTGTTCGGCCAGTACAGCGTGTTTGTTCATGCCGATTTCAGGCCCGAACACCCGGACTGGCTGTCCTCGAAGTTCCACGTGGCCGGCATCAGTATCTCCGGCGGAGAAGAAGAAAAAGTTGGCGTCAAGTCCTTCGACGAACTTGACGCCATCCTGGATAATATCTAACCGTGTTTCTGTGCGAAATCGGCCATCAGAGCGGTGAGTACCTCTACGCTCGACTTTGGCATGGCGTTGTACATACTCGCCCTGAAACCGCCCACAGAACGGTGGCCCTTCAGACCGATAATGCCGTTTTCCTTGCAGAGATTCATGAACTGGCTCTCCAGCGCCGCGTATTTTTCTTCCATGACAAAACAGGCGTTCATGGTTGAGCGGTCTTCCACAGCTGTTGTGCCCCGGAAAAGCGGATTCCTGTCCACTTCATTGTACAAAACAGCGGCGCGGGCCTTCGCTCTCCGGTGCATGGCTTTCAGTCCGCCGCTTTTCTTTATCCAGCGAAGTGTCAGCATGCTCACGTAAATCGGGAACACAGGCGGTGTGTTGTACAGGGAGTTTTCCTTGATAAACGTTCGATAATCGGTCATTGCCGGCAGGTGACGCTTTACATGCCCGAGCATATCCTCGCGCACAATCACAACGGTGGTTCCGGCAGGCCCCAGATTTTTCTGCGCACCGGCGTAAATCAGTCCGAATGGCTCCGGATTGAACGGCCGGCTCAGAAAGTCGGAAGACATATCACACACCAGCGGAACCGGTGTTTTTGGAAACTTGTGCAACTGGGTACCAAAAATAGTATTGTTGCTGGTGATGTGAAAATACCGCGCATCTGCCGGCACCTTGTACTTTTTGGGTATGAATGTGTAATTCTGCTCTTTGGACGAGGCAACCACATCTATTTTCCCGAAGGCTTTGGCCTCTTTGATGGCCTTGTTTGCCCAGGTTCCTGTATCGAGATAGGCTGCTGTCTCATCTTCATTCAAAAGATTGAAGGGAACCTGATAGAACTGCGTGCTTGCACCGCCAGTCAGCCAAAGTACATGATAACCATCGGGCAATCCGATGATTTCCTTCATCAGGGCATTGGCCTCCTCAATGACAGCCGTGAACTCCGTGCCGCGGTGCGACAACTCCAGCAGGCTGAGCCCGATACCGTTGTAATTGGCAACCGCACGTGCCGCTTCTTTTATGACCGGTGCCGGCAATATGGCCGGACCCGCCGAGAAATTATGCTTTTTCATGTCAGCAAATGATATTATGACTTGAGATCAACCGGAATTTTCCGGCCCGCAAAGTTACCGGTTTTTTTGCGCCGACATCCGAAGTTGTCATTTTCAGGCGATTTTATTTCAGTTATAACATCATTCTATATGTAATATTTCTTCGTGTTGCTCATATCACATGGAGAATGGTATATTATTTGGCTGTTTAGTCTAAAGCAACTTGTCAACCTGTTCTCTGTCGTACGCTCGAAAGTACCTTTGCAACCGATTTTACACGGCCTTCATGACAAAGCATCTCTACCTCGTACTGTTTTTTTCCTGTACCCTTTTTTCAACCCTGTCTGCCAACGGCGATCCGACCGATGCATTTCGACTGAATGTGCGAAAGGCAGAGGGATCTATTAAACTGGATGGCTTTCTGGATGAACCCTCCTGGAATAAAGATAATCCCGCTGCCAGTCGTTTCAAGCTGAATTTTCCGAACGATACGGCATTTTCGAAGTGGCAAACGGAAGTGTATGCCACTTTCGACGATAATTTCCTGTACTTCGGTGCTGTGTGCTATCAGAAAAGGAGTGATTATACCATTCAGAGTCTCCGCCGCGATTTTGGCCCGGGAACCACTGATGTCCTCAATATTCTGCTCGGTCCGGCCAAAGACGGCCTGAATGGCATGGTATTCGGTATCAGCCCCTACAATGTACAGCGAGAGGCACTGATTGACAACGGTGGCAATTTGTCGTTTGAGTGGGACAACAAATGGTACTCGGCTGTTCAGAATTACGACGACCGCTGGGTGGTGGAAATAGCCATCCCGTTCAAAACACTGCGCTACACGGTAGCAGAAGGTGATAACACCTGGGAACTTCAGTTCGTACGCGCCAAGGTGAAGGAGTTTGAGACAAGTTCCTGGCGTCCGGTGCCCTTCCAGTTCAGTCCGCTGAATCTCGCTTTCGCCGGCCGGCTGGTATGGGAGGTGCCACCCCCGAAGCCCGGGGCAAATATCAGCGTAATCCCGTACGCAATCAGTAACGCATCTCTTAACTATGAACGATCGCCGGGCAACCTGACCCTGGAAGATGTATCGAGGGAGATTTCCGGAAATGTGGGCGCAGACGCAAAGGTGGCCATCACCTCCGGCCTTAACCTCGATCTAACGCTGAACCCCGACTTCAGTCAGGTAGAGGTAGATCGTCAGGTACCCAACCTGAGCCGGTTTGAGCTGTTTTTTCCGGAAGTGCGGCAGTTTTTTCTGGAAAACAGGGATCTTTTTTCCATGTTCGGATTCCCCGGAACCAGACCCTTCTTCTCGCGGCGTATCGGACTCGGATACAATCCGGTAAAAGGTCAGAATGAAAGGATACCTATCGTGGGGGGCGCACGCCTGAGCGGAAAAGTAACCGACAATCTCCGCGTGGGATTGCTCAATATGCAAACACGGCAAAAAACCTGGGATGACAATGCAGCTGTTCCGGCATCCAACTTCACCGTGGCAACGGTGCAGCAAAAGGTATTTGGCAGGAGCGCCGTGAGTGCTATTCTGGTGAACCGGCAGAACGGACTCGATAAGCTGAATGAAACTCAAAAAGCCGACTGGCAACCCTGGAACCGGGTGGCCGGACTGGAATATAACCTGTTCTCAAAGGATAACCGATGGGAAGGGGAGTGGTATTATCATCGCTCTTTCTCCCCCGATCCGAAAAAAAGGGGAAGTACTCTCGCCAGCTTTCTCGGATATGAAGACCGCTTTTTCAACGCCCGGTTTGGATACCAGCGCATTGATTCCACCTACGATGCCGAAGCTGGATTTGTCCCACGGCCGGGTGTTCAGAGCCTTTTTCCCGGATTCGGCTTTAATTTCTACCCCCGGGGCGGAAAAGCGTCTGAACATGTTACGCAGTTTTATTTCAATGTGGACGGCGATGTGGTACTCGGACTCAACGGTTTCCAGACCGACCACAGTATCTGGGCTTATGGGGGTGCCCGGTTCAGAGACCAGTCATACTGGAATGTCGGCGGATACAGCGAGTTTGTCTATCTGTTCGAACCTTTCGATCCAACGAATCTGTACAAGCCGGGAACCCTGCCGCTGCCAGTCGGCGCCTATCCGACCCGAGGCGTAGGTACCGAGTACTCCTCGGGAACATCCACGGATCTTCAGGGGAATTTCTCCGTTCAGGCAGGACAGTTTTTTTCCGGAAGTATCTTTGCACTGGACGGCCAGTTATCGTACAGACGCCAACCAATAGGTCTGCTCACGCTTTCTGTCAACTACAACAGAATCAGGCTGCCCGAACCTTATGCCAGTGCCGATATATGGCTCATAGGCCCGAGGTTTGAAGTGTCTTTCCGCAGGGATCTGTTCCTGAGCGGTTTCGTTCAGTACAACACACAGTCGAACAACTTCAACATAAACACCCGGGTTCAATGGCGTTTCGCCCCGGCATCCGACGTGTTCCTGGTTTATACCGACAACTCGTTCGCACAGTCAATAACTGACACCGCCGTGCGGTTTCTGTCGCCCAAAAACAAGGCAATTGTCCTGAAATTCGTTTACTGGCTGAACCTCTGATCAGTATATGGCTTCGTCGTGGGCCAGATACCGCTGTACGTAGTCCTCTATACCGGCTTCCAGTCCGTGAAAAGGCTCCTGGTAGCCAGCCGCCCTGAGTTTGTCCATCTCTGCCTGAGTGAAATACTGGTAGGTATCTCTGATGTCTTCCGGAGTATCTATAAACGAGATGTTCGGCTCCATATTCAGCGCATGGAAGGTGGCGTTGGCCAGATCCAGAAAGGAACGTGCCTTGCCCGTACCCAGATTGTAAATACCGCTGGCCGGCTTGTTTTCCAGAAAATAGAGCAATACATCGGTTACGTCCTTTACATAAATAAAATCACGGCTTTGTTCTCCGTCTTTATAATCGGAGCGGTGCGACCGGAATAACTGCATGGACCCCGTCGCCTTGATCTTTCTGGCTGTATGCATCACCACTGAAGCCATTCTTCCCTTGTGATACTCATTGGGGCCATACACATTGAAGAACTTGAAACCGGCCCATACTGGCGGCTGGCCGGCGCCCATACCCCTTTCCCCGGCCATATTCAGTGCCCAGACGTCAAAATCCTGCTTGCTCTGACCGTAAGGATTAAGCGGCTTTAAAAGGGGGATCAGGGTGTGATCGTCAGAAAAACCGAGTTCACCCAACCCGTAGGTAGCAGCACTGCTCGCGTAATACAAGGGAATATTGAAACCCGAGCAAAGCATCCAGAGCGCACGGGTGTATTCCAGATTGAGTTCATCAAAAATATCCGTACGCATTTCAGTCGTGTCGGTACGCGCACCCAGGTGCAGGATGGCATCCACATCCAGGTGATTGCGCTCCAGCCAGCGCATAAACTGAATGCGATGAACCGTACCCCGGTATTCTTTGCCTTCGAGATTGCGTTTTTTGTCCGGACGAAGAAAGTCGTCCACCACCAGCAAATCTGTATATCCGGCTTCATTAAGCCTTTTAACCATGCAGGATCCAATAAATCCGGCAGCGCCTGTTACAACGATCATAATGTATGAGGTTTGGTTGTGTGTCGGGCAAAAATAACCAATCCGAATCATACTTATCGTCGCTATTTTTGCCGCCGCGAGCCGGCCGACTTCACTCCGGCCGCAAATACGCGCAACCGGCATTCACGACAAACCCGAATAAAGTGCCAGAACAGAACTTGTCTGCTCCGTCCGGCAAAACACGCAGGACCTATTTTGCTTCCGATTTTCATCTCGGCGCCGATGCGCGTCTTTCGAGCCGCGAACGGGAAAAGCTGGTTGTAAGGTGGCTTGACATGGTTTCCTCTGATGCAGAAGCAATCTATCTGGTGGGGGATATCTTTGAATTCTGGTTCGAATACAAATCTGTTGTACCGAAAGGCTATACAAGAGTGCTCGGCAAACTCGCAGAACTGCGCGACCGCGGTATCCGGATTGAGGTTTTTACCGGTAATCACGACCAGTGGATGTTCGGCTACTTCGAGGAAGAACTCGGAATACCCGTCCACTACAAACCTGTCGTGGTTAACCTGAGCGGCAAGTCTTTTTTCATTGGCCATGGCGACGGACTTGGCCCCGGCGACTATGGCTATAAACGCATGAAAAAAGTTTTCACACATCCCCTTAGTCGGTGGATGTTCAGTTGGCTGCATCCCGATATCGGAGCAAAACTCGCATTTTTTTTCTCCAAAAAAAGCCGGGAGGCCACTCCACCCGAAGAGCGAAACTGGCTGGGTGAGCCCAGAGAATGGCTGCTTCAATACTGCAACAGAAAAGTATCACAAGGAACAACACCCGACTACTTTGTTTTTGGTCACCGTCACCTGCCCGTTGACTGGCTGCTGGAAAACAGAAAAAGCCGGTATATTAATCTGGGTGAATGGCTTTGGCATAACTCTTATGCCGTTTTTGACGGCAATGATCTGTCCGTCCATTTCTTTGAAAACACCGGTACCGTGGTGAAAAACTGGTAATATTTGGCATCCAAACGGTACAGACAGCCCCGATTATTCGCATTTTGTCTATTCAAAGGGGCAGAAACAGGTGTTTTAACGTAATTTTGAACTCAGATTGTCGTTCTCTGCGATGCAGCCAGACTGCACGCGAATCATATTTACAGCACAAACATCACAACCAAAACATGAACATTAAAAATCTTGTCGCCGTTGCAGCGCTCTGCCTGCCTGTGGTTCAGGTAACTGCCCAGTCAAAGGCGCCCGAGCATTGGTTCAATCTCGAACAGTCAAAAGATAACGTTAACGGTACCGGTGGAGATGAAGCGCTTCAGCGCCTCAAGCAAAAAGGTAAAAAAGGACAGACGGTCATCGTGGCAGTCCTCGACTCCGGCGTCGAAGTAGATCATGAAGATCTGAAGGACGTAATGTGGACGAACCCCAACGAAATTCCGGGTAACGGAAAAGACGATGACAACAACGGCTATGTTGATGATATCCACGGATGGAACTTCCTCGGTGGAAAAGACGGCCGCAATATCAACCACGAATCGCTGGAACTCACCCGTGAATATGTTCGCCTCGGCAAAAAATTCGCCAGTGTGGATGCCAACTCACTGTCCGGTGCCGACAAAAAGGAATACGAATACTATCTCGGCGTGAAAGAGGCCTTCGAAGACCAGAGAGCCAGCGCCCAGCGCCAGATGGAAAAAGTCACAGAACAACTGAAACCCATCGAAAATGCTTTCGACGCCGTTGAAAAAGCGCTCGGAAAATCCGACTTCACGCAGGACGAACTCAACAGTTTCAATGCCAACGGCAACGCCGAACTTCAGGCCTCCGTTGAAATGGTAAAGCGTATGATGGGACAGGGCATGTCTTCCAAAAAAGATCTGGATGATGCCAAAAAACAGATGTCGGAACAGGTTTACAACCAGCTGGAGTACCAGCTGAATCCCGACTTCAACCCGCGCGACATCGTGGGCGATGACCCTTACGATACAAGCAACCGCTTCTACGGAAACAATGACTACGAAGGCCCCGATGCATTCCACGGTACACACGTGGCTGGTATCATCGCCGCCAACCGCAACAATGCAGCAGGTATCCGCGGTGTGGCCGATAACGTAAAAATCATGACCGTTCGCTGTGTACCTGATGGCGACGAACGCGACAAAGACGTTGCCAACGCTATCTATTATGCTGTTGATAACGGCGCCAGTATTATCAACATGTCTTTCGGAAAAGGATACAGCCCGCAGAAAGACTATGTGGATGCCGCCATGCGTTACGCCGCAGAACACGATGTCCTCCTCGTTCACGCAGCAGGCAATGACGCCTCTGATAACGATACAGACCCCAACTTCCCCAACGACGGCTATAAAAAAGCCGTTAAAAGAGGTCTGTTCAAGAAAGAAAAGGCCGTGCCTACCTGGATGGAAATCGGCGCGCTCCACTATCGCACCGGCGAAGGACGTGTAGCCCGCTTCAGCAACTACGGAAAGAAAAATGTTGACCTCTTCTCTCCCGGTGTTCAGCTCTACTCCACAGTGCCAGACGGTGGCTACGGCAATGCCAGCGGCACTTCCATGGCCTGCCCGGCAGCTGCCGGCGTAGCAGCTATCCTCCGCTCTTACTACCCCGAGCTCAGCGCCGTACAGGTAAAGAGCATTATGGAGAAATCGGTAAACAAGCAAACAGGTGAAGTAAACAAACCCGGTACAACCGACAAAGTATCCTTCACTGAACTCTGCGTTTCCGGAGGTACAATCAGCGCTCCCAACGCAGTGGAGCTCGCTGAAAAAACCAAACCCGCCAAAGCCTCTTCCAGGGCTATCTGGCGCGAAGCAGGTGCCGGTAAAATCAAGACAAATCTGGCCCGTCAGCCAAGAGCCTAAAGCGCGCTGACACCTGAAAACAGACCCGCATACGATCCAGTCGGAACGTATGCGGGTTTCTTTTTGGAACTTTTACCCTGTAAAATATGTTTTAATCCAGGTGGCTATCAGTATTAATACTTTCAAAAAGGCCATCAGGGACGTAAAAACCCCCGTATTCCAAAAATATCTCGTAAATTGCGTTGAAAAACGCTAATCCACACCAGAATGTCTAAAAAGAAAAAACACGGCGGTCGA
>CAIYFY010000368.1 GCA_903925535.1 uncultured Bacteroidota bacterium
AGGCAGGCGCTGCCGTGGATACGCCTTCCTGTGCGGCTTGCGCAGGGATACATACTGGGGTAGCCGGCGATGGCGATATCGTGCTCAGCGCTGGCAACCGCAATATGAAAGGCAGGATGGGTAGTAAAAATGCCCAGATTTTCCTGACCAGCCCGGCAGTCGTAGCTGCGTCTGCCCTCTACGGCGTGATCACCGACCCCAGGGATTTGGGATAGGGATCGGATGGCTTTTTTAAAGATTAGACTTGTTGCGAAATAAAATAACCGAGTATGTCCGTCATTCAGGGAAAAGTCTGGGTAGCCAGCAATTATGTAATGGCCTATGATATCATTATCCAATCGTTCTGGACGGCACCAATCGATCCGGTAGAAAATGCTAAATGGGTGATGGCAGGCGTAGAGGAAGCGTTCAACCGGGAAAATGGCTTTAGCGACCAGGGCTACACTTTCATAGTGGCCGCCCATAACTTTGCAGGGGGCGGTAAAAGTATTGAACACGTGATTACCGGCCTCATGGGTGCCGGCATACGAGCTGTATTTGCGGATAGCTTCGCGCGTTTACAGTTCAGAAACGCCATCAATTATGGGCTGCCTTTTGTAACTTGCAAGGATATTGCCAAAGGCTGTTCAACGGGCGATGAGTTGTCCTGGGACATGGCGAGCGGCAAGGTGTCTAACCTGTCCAACGGGCAGGTATTCCAGACAGTACCTATCGCTCCTTTCGTAGCTGAAGTGGCACAAGCAGGAGGCCTGATGGGGTTCGTGCGTCAGAAAATTGCCGAGGGCCGCGTAGGCGACCTGTCGTGACCAATTGTGGAAAAAGGATCTGACCCCTCGACAGTTGCGCTCGCAGCAAGTCTAATAAACGTACTAGTATGCAGGAAAATAAAGTAAAAGCGAAAATAGCATCCGGCCGGCCGGTTTACGGGGTTATTTCCCCGACGACAGACCCGGTCATTTGTGAGTATCTCGGTTGGTCCGGTCTGGATTTCTATATGATAGATGGCGAACACGGCCCTCTTACACCATCCGACGTGGCGCATCTGGTGCGGGCTTGCGAAATTGCCGGAATTACGCCCCTGGCCAGGGTTCGCAGTCTGGATGAAAAACTGATCCTCCAGTTTCTGGATGTGGGGGTGATGGGCATCATGATGCCGGGTATACAGACCCTGGCAGACATCGAAAAGCTGGTGAATGCGGTGCGCTACCCCCCAATAGGGCTCCGCGGGGTCGGACCTGTCCGGGCTGCCCGCTACTTCATGAGCCCCATGAGTCAGGCGGAATATGTGGCCTTCGCCAATCAGCAAATCCTGATTCTCCCGCAGGTCGAAGACCTGGAGGCTGTCCGAAACCTCCCCGAGATGGCACAGCACCCGCAGGTGGATGGGTTCATCATTGGCCCTCGCGACCTGGCTATGGCGATGGGGTTTACCGACGGCCCCAACCATCCGGAAGTAAAGGCGGTCATTGACGATATCTTCCGGATTGCCCTGGCAGCCGGCAAGCAGGTAGGTACCGTGGCGGGTACGGCGGAACAGGCGCGGTCTCTGGTCGAAAAAGGGGCTACCCTCATCTTGAACTCCGTCCAGGGCCTGCTCAGTGCCGGCACCAGCGCCTTCTTGAAACCACAAACCTAATTGTATATGGCAAGCACTACCCTCATCGTCCTGTTTAATCTGAAGCCCGGTGTGGCGCCAGCTGATTACGAGCGATTTGCAAAAGAAATGGATATCCCCACGGTCAAAAGGCTACAATCGGTAGATGACTTCAGGGTGTTCCGGGCAAGCGGCTTGTTCGGAGCAGACGGGCCCCCGCCTTTTCAGTATGTGGAAGTCATTGAGGTGAACTACCTGAACGGCTTGATAGAAGAGGTAGGGAACCCGGAGGTAGGGAAAGTGGTGGCTGCTTTCC
>CAIYFY010000369.1 GCA_903925535.1 uncultured Bacteroidota bacterium
AATTCGTGGACTCCGGGGAATATCTCTGGAACGCTGGCATCTTCGTCTGGAACGTAAAATCCATCCTCTCCGCCTTCCAGCGCCATGCAGGCGATGTGTACAACCTGCTCTGCCAGGGCGACGGCGTCTGGAATACCGCCGACGAACAACCTTTCATCAACCACCAGTACCCCCAGACCAGAAATGTCGCGGTTGACGTGGCTATCATGGAACAGGCTGACAACGTCTACACGCTTCCCGCTGAGTTCGGCTGGAGCGATCTGGGTACCTGGGCCAGCCTCTACCACGAACTCTCGCACGACGAACAGGGAAATGCCATGGTGGGTGGCCCGACAATAGCACTCGATACTACCAATTGCCTCGTCAGAACGCCCGGCGGAAAGCTCACTGTCCTCAAGGATTTAAATGATTACATTATTGTGGATGAAGATGATGTGCTGCTCATCTATCCAAAGAATAAGGAACAGGAGATCAAGGCGGTAACGGCACTGGTTAAAAAGGAAACGGGAGACAAGTACCTATAAGCGGTCGAAAACGTGAGAAAACGGTAATTTTTTAAAAATTATTTTTTTTTCGCCGGGGTGTGCATACAGGTAATTTAAATTTTGCTAACTTCGCTCCTGTTATTTGATTTAATCCATTTGTTCACTCTGACTAATCCATTGTAATGAGTGCATTGTATAATCCCGGTCCAAGGTTATCAGACACAGTAACAGCAGCACCGGCCATGAAAGAGTTCGCATCCATCACTATCCATCCGGAAGTGCAAGACGGAGAGCCCGTCTTCAGCGGAACCCGTATCCGCGTTGAAACTTTCTTCGATTACATGAGAATCGGAGTCAGTGTAAATGAATTTCTTGACGAGTTCCCGTCCATAACACGGGATCAGGCCATGGAGGTTTATTCGCTGATTCAGAGTCATTATACGCTTGCCCAGATCGCAGCCATGATTACCGGCCCGCAGTTCGACACATCCGTCGGTGAAGGTCGTATTATCGCAGCAGCCTGATTTCAGGGGTAAAGGGTATGGGGTACAGGATGTTTGTCCTGCTCGCATACCCACAAAGCCGCTGAACGCAAAATGACACCCCGTCACATCACCCTCTGGCCACAACGCCCCTTTATTCTATACCCTGCATCCCAAATCACCTCCGCAGCTTTATCCCAGCTGAACTCTTCCCTGCGCACACGCCCGCGTGCCACCAGACTTTCCCGCAGTTTTTCATTGCCGTATATATTTTTCAGGCCGTCAGCTATGGAATCCGGTTCAAACGGATTGACAAGCAGGGCCGCACCGCCGGCTACCTCAGGCAAACAACTTGCGTCTGACGTAACAACGGGCACATCGCATGCCATCGCCTCGGCAAGCGGCAAACCAAATCCCTCACTCAGCGAAACATACGTGGAGGCCAGAGCTGCCCCGGTGAGCAATGGCAGCTCTTCTGCACCCACATACCCCAGGAATACAATGTCATCCCGGAAACGGGCACTTTCCCAGGCCTGGCGAATCTCTCCTGTCTGCCAGGCAAAACGGCCAGCCAGCAGCAACTTGCACCCCGCACCGGTATCAAGCCGGAACCGGTCAAATGCCTCTATCAGGCGATGTACATTTTTTCGGGGATGAATGGCGCCCGCATAGAAAAAGTAGGGCTGTCCCGATGAATACTTACCGCGAATCTCCCCGATTTTCGCAGCCGAAAGCGGCCGGAAATCGTCGCGGCATCCATTATAAACAGCCGTAATCTTGTCTGGAGAAACACCACAGGTCTTCACCATGTCGTCTTTCACAAACCCGGATACAGTAAGCAGGTGATCCGCCCTTTCAAACCACTGCGGCAACTTGCGCTGCAGATAGGCCCTGTGTCTGCGCTCCACCTGCTCCGGGAAATGCAGTGGCACCAGATCGTGACAGGTCATGATCGTCGGCACGTCGGTACGCAGACTGCACATGGAGTCCGGGGAAAAGAACAGATCGGCGCCACAGCGATTCAGTGCACGCGGAACTGACCACTCAAACCACCATTCAAAGAGAAACGGATGCCGGGCAGGCGGAAAGAGCACCAGGGGCGTCACATTCGGACCGTAAACAAAGCGGGAATCGTACGGACGATCGAAAAAAAAGAAAAACTCGTCATCCGGATGATTCCGCACCATCCTGCTCACAATTTCATGGGTGTACCAGCCAAAACCCTCCAGCTGGCCCGACAATAAAAAACGGGTATTTACGGCAATCTTCAAGGTATTTTCATTTTATGCAGGTGCGAAGATCATTCAAATTTTTTCTTTGACAAATTCTCCTGAATTTTGACCCTCCGATCACCTCAAGCACAACTCAATATGCTAGACTATTCCGCCGCCAGACTCACCCGCTTCACCGCCTCATGGGTAGGCAACAAGCAGCGATTCGAAGGTGTGGTCATCCCGTCACGAACGCTGATTCCCCTGCACGACTACGCAGAGGAAGTCATCCTGTCAGCCATGCTGAAACCCTTCGAAAAAACCGAAGAGTTCTTCTATTTCCACCACGACGAGGATGTGAGCAATCATCAGCTCTACCAGATTTGCAACACCATCTTCCACGATCCCGAAACCTGTAGCGACGAGGCAGGGAAACTCGCACAACTGCTGTACCAGTGCTGCGAAAATCCCAAAATACAGGGCGGTGAATTTTTTCTGGGCTATTTCGAAGACCTGATGCTGCACGGGGAACCAGTTACGGCCATCGGGCTCTGGAAAGTACAGAACAAAGACTCATACCTGAAAACCGAGCGATCTCAGGAGTCGTTTACCCTGAATGTGCTCGATGGAATACCAACCGGAAAACTCTCCATCGCCGCACTCATATTTAATATAGACGAAGCGGAAGGGTACCGTCTGTGCGCCATTGATACGGTTTCCAAAAAAGACGAACGCTCGTTCTGGAAAGACGAGTTCCTGCGCATCCGGCCTATCGAAGACAATTATTTCAATACCCGGCACTATATACAGCTGGCTGGCGAATTTATCACACAGAAAGCGCCCTTTCAGCTGGGCCTCGACCGCACAGATACCATTGATCTGCTCAACCGCTCCGGCGATTACTTCAAGGACAATGAAATGTTCGAGGTGGAGGATTTTACCCAGACGCTCTTCAAGGAGGAAGAACAGCAGGATGCCTTCCGCGAATTCCGGGAGGAATATACCAAAGCGTATGCCCTGCCGCTCGAAGACAAGTTTGATATCAGTCAGCAGGCAGTGAAGAAGGAGTTCAAGATATTCAAAAGTATCATCAAGCTCGACAAAAACTTCCACATTTATGTACACGGCCGCCGCGACCTGATTGAAAGAGGGTTTGATGAAGAAAAAGGGAAGAAATATTACAAGGTTTTCTACGAATCCGAAGAATGAGTATTCTGCCTTTGGTAGAAATACAGCCCGTTTTCATCGAATCGCACGCACGCACGCGCGAAAACTGTCCTACATTTGGGCCGGTTGCAATAATGCAGTCCTGTTGATCTGGCAAAATGAAACAATTCCTTAGAATCGTGTACGAAGGCGCTGCGCAGGCGTGGCAGCAGCTGATGGCGAACAAACTCCGCTCCTTCCTGTCGCTCCTGGGGGTAACTATAGGAATATTCTGCATCATCGGCGTGAAGAGTGCCGTCAACTCGCTGGAGGACAATATCCGCAGCAGTATGCAGAAACTCGGAGATGATGTCATCTACATAGAGAAATTCTCCTGGGCAGAAGATCCCGGCAGCAACTACTGGAAATGGATGCGTCGCCCCAACTCCACTTACGCCGAGTACGAGGCGCTCAAGGAACGACTGGATCTGGCCGAAAAGGTGGGCTACTGGCAGTTTCTGGGTGTAAAAGCGCTTAAATGGCATTCATCCAGTGTAGAAGGGACATTTATTCTGGGCCTGACCGACGATTGTCGCGACCTGTTTCAACTGGATTTTGCAGGAGAGAGTCGCTACTTCTCCCCGATTGAATCGCAGAATGGCAGTGATGTGTGTATCCTGGGCGGCGTAGTGGCCGAAAACCTGTTCGGAACCGGTGTGGATCCGCTCGAAAAGGTTATCAATGTCGGCGGACGGAAACTCCGGGTCGTAGGTGTACTGAACAAATCAGGAAAGGATATTTTTAAACCTTTCAACTTCGACAACGGCGTACTGGTGAGCTATAATCTTGCGCGTCGCGGATTCGGAATAAGGGCCGACGGCAATATGCACCAGAGCAGTCTGATGGTCAAAGCCGCACAGGGTGTGAAGCTCGACGATATGAAGGACGAGATCACGGGCGTACTGCGCTCCGAACGGCGTATCAAACCCAGAGACGAAAACAACTTTGCGCTTAATACCCTGTCCATACTCAGCGGACTGCTCGAAAATGTATTCGGCACCATGAACGTCGCCGGATTTGTCATTGGCATTTTCGCGCTGTTCGTGGGTATGTTCTCCGTCGCCAATATCATGTTCGTATCGGTCAGGGAGCGCACCAATATTATAGGCGTGAAAATGGCGCTTGGTGCCAAGCGATGGTTCATACTGCTCGAAATACTGATCGAAGCAGTGGTGCTATGTATAATGGGCGGACTGATTGGTCTCGTTCTGATCTGGATGGTGGCAACGGCCATCACCTACGCGTTCGACTTCGACATATACCTGTCTCTGAGCAATATACTCATAGGTGTTATTACCTCCGTGGTGGTAGGCGTGTTGTCGGGGCTGATTCCGGCTTCACAGGCCAGCAAAATGGATCCGGTGGAGGCTATCAGGAAATAGCGCGGGAGTTTCCTGTATAATTGTGCGGGGTCAGTTTTTTCAGTTCCTGTTTTACTTCCGGGGTAACATACAGGCCATCAATGAACTCGTGCAGGTGTTCGCGCGTTACCAGTGATTTTCCTCTCGTCAGCTCCTTGAGTGCTTCATAGGGCTGCGGGTACCCTTCTCTGCGGAGAATGACCTGAATACCCTCGGCCACCACCATCCAGTTGTCTTCCAGGTCATCATAGAGCTTGCCTTCGTTCAGCTGGAGCTTGCCGAGGCCTTTCAGGACAGACTTGAGTGCGATCACGGTGTGCCCCATCGGTACACCCACATTGCGCAGCACCGTGGAATCGGTCAGGTCGCGCTGCAGGCGGCTCACAGGCAGCTTTTCTGCCAGATGCTGGAAAAGAGCGTTGGCCAGTCCGAGGTTGCCCTCGCCGTTCTCAAAGTCAATCGGATTTACCTTGTGGGGCATGGCGCTCGACCCCACTTCCCCGGCCACCGTTTTCTGTTTGAAGT
>CAIYFY010000370.1 GCA_903925535.1 uncultured Bacteroidota bacterium
AGCGTGTTGTCTTTCTCCTTCATGGTAGCTCCGATACACCCCGGATCTTTGCCGCCATGACCGGCATCCAGAACAATTGTCCTGATGCGATAATCAGGTGCATACGAATGTGACAGATGAATAGCTCCGGCGCTTAAAGTTTCCATACTTTTGCAGCCACTCTGGCAATGCTGACATACCGGAACGGAGTTCTCATTGGCGTGCAAGAAGTTAAAATTAAGCAAAAGAAGCCACGCAATGACAGGCATGAGCGTTCGTAGTGCGTAGTTTGACCTCATATTTTGGTTTTGTGCAAAAATCACCCTGCAAATATCGGCTATTTTTCCAAATTGTCTGCTGTTTAATAGCAACAGGCGCCTTTGCTCAGGTACCCGACTCGGTGGTCGCGTTCCCGGGAGTTCCTGTAACAGGTATCGCCAGAGATACTGTTTCCCCGCCCGACTCAGCCGTAGTTGATCTGTCAGATGTGCCCCTGAGTAACCAGGGTATTGATTCTGAAGTGGAGACATATTCACGCGATTCCATGTGGTTTGATATTGTGAACAGGCAGCTGCACCTGTACGGCAATGCTTCCGTGAAATACACCTCACTGAAAATCAATGCCGGATACATCATGGTTGACTATGGTAAGAACGAAATTCTTGCCGAACAATTGCGCGACACCTCCGGTCAGCTGGCTGGTTTGCCCGAATTTGACGACGGAGAGCAGAAATTCACCGCCACCCGGCTCAGATACAATTTCAAAAGCAGGAAGGGTATCATCTATGAAGCACGCACACAACAGGAGGATATGTATGTGCTGGGAGCCAAGGCCAAGTTCGTGGGCTCTCCCGACGACAGTTCGGATACCACCAGGCAATCGGGAAATACCATTTATAACGAAGATGCCGTTCTGACAACCTGTAACGACCCGCACCCCCACTTTGGTATTCACACCAAAAAACTGAAGGTTATTCCCAATAAACTGGTGGTCACCGGTATGTCCAACCTCGAACTTGCCGGCATCCCTACCCCGCTCATCATTCCTTTCGGCTTTTTCCCGATGACCAAAACCCGAAAGGCAGGCCTGCTCATTCCCAAAGATTTTCAGGGCCGACGCGCCGAGGGACTGGGCATCAACGATATAGGGTGGTATCAGCCCATCAGTGAACACGCCGACGCTACCCTGCTGTTCAGGGCATTCACCAGCGGAACCGTTGGCGTGACGGGTAACCTGAAGTACAATTACCGGTATAAATATGCAGGCGACATCAGGCTCACGTTCAACAACCGCGTTACGGAAGACAAAATGGCCAAAAAGGTGTCGGCGAAGTCTTTTGGTATCCAGATCTCGCACAACCAGGACCCTAAAGCGCATCCCACCAGAAAATTCGGGGGATCTGTCAATATTCAGACCAACAGAGACCAGAACAGAAACCAGAACGACTTTCAGAGTGTGTATCAGAATACGCTCACATCGAATATGACGTTCTCCAAAACCTTCCCCGGGAGGCCATTCAACTTCACTGCCGCTCTTCGCCACTCGCAGAACACCCAGACCCGCCAGATGGATATCTCCTTCCCAAGTATGAATTTTACTGTGCAGCGGATTTATCCCTTCAAGCGCAAAGTGCTCGTGGGCAAGGAACACTGGTACGAGAAGATTTCACTCACATACTCCTCCAAATTTGACAACAGTTTCCGGACGGTGGACACCCTGCTCTTCACCAGCCAGACGCTGCAAAATGCCCGGATCGGCATGCAGCACAGTCTGAACTCCGATTACCAGTTCAAACTGTTCAAGTATATCAACGTGGCGCCCAGTATCCGCTATGAGGAAAACTGGTACCCCTACACAATCCGCCGGGATCTCGATCCGACCCAGATTACCGAGGTGATTGACACCACCTTCGATAACGACGGCAATATCCTGGCTATTGATCTCAACGAAGACAAATCGAAATACGGGAAGGTAGTAAGTACCCGCGACTGGGGCTTCAACAGCTTCAGGAAGTATGATGTGGGAATTTCGGCCAACACGGTCCTGTTTCTCACCAAACAGTTCAAAGAGGGCTGGTTCCGGGGCATCAGGCACAAAATGACACCTTCTGCCAGTATCGGCTTCGGGCCAGATCAGACCCGACTGCAGGATCTGTATTTCAAAACCTATTATACGGACCTGAGACCCCAATACAGCGATACACTGCGATACGGTATTTTTGACGAGGCACTCTACGGAAAGCCCGATCCGTTCAGCAGAAGGAATGTGGCACTCTCGTACAGTATCACCAACGTACTGGAATTCAAGTATTTTTCCGCCAAACGGGATACTGTCCTCAAGCGGCGTATTTTCGACAACCTGTCTTTTTCAGGCTCGTACAGCCTCACCGCAGATTCACTGCGCTGGAGTACAGTAAGTCCGGGCGGACTCTTCCGTTTGTTCAAGGGCATCAGCAACCTGACCTGGAATGTAACGTTTGATCCCTATATCGCCAACGAGCGAGGTACCAGAATAAACCGCCTGGCGCTGAAGGAAACCGGAAAGCTGGCACGCGTCACCAATCTGGGCCTCGCACTCAATACGGGCTTCACAGTGAAGCAGATCAGAGACCTGATAGAAGGCAAGGAGCTCAGTACGGGCGGCGCACCACTTCCCGGAGCAGCCGGAAAGCGCAACTCGGTTGCAAACACCGACGACCTGCTCAGTCTGTTCGACAACTTCAGGGTGAGTCACCGGATCTCGGTGGCCAGACAGCTTATTCCAACAGGATTTGGCACCTCCAGAGACACGCTCGTTATAGGAACGAACAATATCAGTCTGGCGGGCAGCATACAACTGAACAGCAAATGGTCACTCGACCTGGGCAACATCAGTTACGACTTCCCCTCCAAACGACTGGTTTACCCGGACATCGGTTTTACACGCGACCTGCACTGCTGGTCGCTCAGCTTTCGCTGGCAACCCGACCGCGGCACCTACTCATTCTTCATCGGAGTGAAACCAGGCACGCTGGAGTTCCTCAAGGTGCCATACAGAAAAGATTTCTTCGACACAGGATTCTGACGAATCAGAAATCTTCAAAGAAAGCGCGCGCATTTCGTCCGTTGTTGCGCTGTACGTTTCTGGCATCCCCGTAGTTGTCATCGGCGTATTCCGTCGGGTTGCGACGGTACAGTTCGCGCTCCCATTTCGGATTGCTGATTTCGCCCCGCGCCGTGGAGTGCAGCAGGATAAAGTCGTCGCCAGCCAGTGACGGGTTGTAGAACAGAAACTTCACATTGGTCTGGTTCGTGGAGGGGAACTTGTAATACACCCAGATTTCATAGGGCGGAGCGCCCGGTTCGTCTTCCACATGTACAATATCACTGGCCTGACCAAAGCGCAGGAACATACGCCCGCGATCAGTTTCAAAGCCATAGCGGAAACCACTTCTGAACTTTACATCCGCAGCATCGGCTACCGCCATGTAGTCGCGGTAGGCCAGTTCCGGATTATTGGGGTCGCGTTCTGCAAAGTGGCGGAAAATGTAGAAACGCATCTGTTTCTCGTCGCCGCTCTTGAGAATATTGAGGATTGCCTGTGACCGGTCGCCGGTCATGAGTACGGAAATAGCGCGCATACAATAAACCAGCCTCTCCTTGTCCAGTTGCTGAACGAACTGTTTCTCCACCACCTCGTCTGTGAGTTGTATGTCTGTCAGGTCAAGGAACGGATTACTCCGCTGAAAAAGTACAGTTCTGCTCGCAAGCAGTTCATTGCCATCCTTTCTGAGCTCAACCGTGAGCGAGTAATTGCCACTCTCCATTTTGCTGATATCCATTTGCACCAGCAGTGCGTCAATAGACGAAGGCGACTTTTCCTGACTTCCGGCGGCGACCAGATTTTTCTGGCCGTTGCCCAGTTCTTTTTCAATTACATACCTGACTGTATATTTGCCTGCAACACTCCTGTCAGCCTGATAGATTTCGGCATAAAATGCCAGTCGGGTGGCATCCTTGTCGTAGAAAGCAAAAGGGAGTGGTTCAAGCAGGTAACCGTTTTTGGTAAAAGGGCCGTCGCCACTGTCGGGTTTGAAGCTGCGCAGCAACTGCACCTCGGTCAGGGTAATTTTATTATCGAACTGTACGTTCAGCGGACTGGAAAACCGGTCGGTATTGGTGGCGTCGTTCACGTCGGTGACCACGACATCGAGCAAATACTGGCCGGGGGGCAAAACCAGCCGCTTCACATCGAGCAGCGATTCGGGGAAGGTAACCTTCGGACTGTTGAGTATGTATTTCTCGTAATTCACTATTTCCTCGCCTTTTCTGACCAGAATCAGCACCTCTGCAGCGGCCTCAAGTTGTGTACTGTCAATGTGGCGGTACATGATGGAACCGGCTGCAATTTCAAGATTCACCTCGAGGTAAGGCCGCCCGTCGGGTGTTTTGAAAACAGCGTACGACACACCCGCGTCAAGTGCGTGCGCGAGGAGCGGGAACACGATGAACAGTGTCAGAATGAGAAATTTGCGGGCAGAAATAATGATCATTTTCACAATGAAGATTTTACTGAATCAGATAAAGCAGGGCCATAAACAAACCGAGCAGGAGTATCGGAAGCCAGACCCAGAGTTTGAAGCGTTTTCCGGCCAGTGACGAGGCATTTTTGCCACCCGACTGTTTCCTGGATTTGCTGTATGAAACTGAAACGAACAGAAAACAGAAAAAGTTGACGGCCAGGGTGAATACCAGAAAAATATAGGCCAGATTCAGGGAATCGGTGGCTGGTGAAATCTGCACCAGGTTAATAGAATAGGCTACCGTTGCAAGGAAGGAGGTAATGATCAGCTCTCCGGCTTCCTCATAACTGGCCTTGTGATAGAAAAGCATGAACAGCGGTAATGCACTGAACATCATGAAGGGCAGGATAATCAGAATAATGGCCCCCCAGGGCTGCCGGCTTACACCAAGATGCACATTCAGACTCTTGTAGGTCTCCAGATATTTGGCTTTGTCGGATGGATCAAAGGTAACCTTGTCCAAAGATGCAAGTGCATTCGACAACTGATTGTCAACCGTCACATAATACTCTTCCGAGTCCCAGTCATTGAACTGAAAGTCCTCAATCTTGTCGTTGATCTGAAGTCGGCTGTAGTCGAAACTGATACGCAGTTTGTCGCTCGAGCTGAGCGCCACAATGGGAATGACCAGTTCGTGCCGGTCGAAAGGGAACTCAAAGGATTTGAAATTACCCTGAAATTTTCCGCTGATACGATATATCCTGACCTTATAATTCTCCTCCTTTTCCTCGGCAATCATGTAGCGGTTTCCTTCCTCCGAGCTGATATTGCTGAAGTCAACATAACCCTCTTTCATTATATACTGCGAATCAGCAATCACCCAGTACAGCAGGTTGCAGTCGAAGGTATTTTTCTTGACGTCAATATCGTTGATATCAATGACATCTATACCGACTCGGAGATTGGGAATCACCTTGCCCTCTGTGTTCATCTGCGACGGACAACTTCTGGTTTTTCCTTTGTCAACCTGTTCAAAGCTGGGCGCCTTTTTTAATATAAGTTGGCTGTCAAACGAGTAAAGTTCATTATCAACATTGATTTTCCGGTTTTTCAGCCCCTTGAAATAATGAAGGATACTGTCCCTGACGAATTTTTTCTCCTGCAGTGCGGCACGGAATATATTCACTGCAGCATAGCACCGGTGAAGCTGGTTGTCTGCTTCGGTTATTTTCTCCCGGTCGCTGGTATTGTAAGGATTGGAATATCTGGCTGCAATTTCTTTTTTGTCGGCATAAACACTGGCGGGCAGTGCCTCGTCGTCAGCTACCAGTCTGATGAATTTATGGCCACTTCTGAGTGTTACCTCCTCCAGTTTTGTGTCGCTCAGGCTCGTGGAAATACCCACAAAGACTTTATTTCTGACAGAGGGGGTATTTTCGAGGTAACGGATGATCTCGTCGCCAAAACCTCCGTGTGTATTCAGCAGATAGACTCCGTGCCTGTTGCGGGAAAACAGCATGTCGAGCTGCTGCTTCATACTCCTGATAGTGTCTTCGGGCAAGTCGCGGTTCTCTATATACGACCTTTGCCACAGGCATACGGAATCATACCTGATATTGTTCCCTTTCAGACTTTCCAGGAATCTTTCGTGCAGCAGGTAATCACACTCCGTTATGAAACCTACCGATTTTTTCTTCTCTATCTCGCTGATATATCGCACCAGATAGTTGGGCTGGGGATCATTGGGCTGCAAAAAGACAGCGTTTCCACCGAAATCCTCCCTGTTATGGTCGGCACTCAGGGATATAACAGGAATTTTGTCGCGGATAATACTGCTGGCCTCCCTGATATACTTCCCCCAGGTATTGTCTATGACCAGTACAATATTGGTATCGGATGCAATTTCCCTGTAAATGACCGGTATCGTATCCGGTTTGTAATCGCACTGAAATGCTTTCAACCTGTATTCAAATAGATTTTCCTGCTGGTTAATGCGATCCAGATAGGTACCCAGTGCCACCAGATAAAGCGAATCGGCGTAGCCGTTCAGACTGTCTTTGGCGGTATTGAGGTAGTTGAAACCCACATAGGCAATATATTTTGCAGGACGGACCGACCCTGATTTGTTACAACTCTGAAGCAGTAACAGCAACATGAGGGATAAAGCCAGGATCTGAATGAGTCTTTTTATCATAATTTTCTGATGGTAAGTTTACCATTTAATATTCCATAACGGGATAGTGCCTTTTCGTAATCAGCGGTTGCCTTCATAACCACTGACTCGGCTGGCCGCACGCCATCAAACCACACAATGTATCCTTTTGTTCCTTTTTTTACACAACTCTGCGGGCCATAGTTGGTTACTGCCACCCATTTTCTGAGGAACATAGCCCTGCTTTGTGCCTCGGATTCTGTCTTGTAAACACCTTCCTGTATTATCCAGCCTGATCCGCTCAGTAATTTACACGGATCTTCGGGATGTCCCGGGGCCTCAACCACTGGCACAGGGTCGGGCTGTACGGTTATGCTGTCTTTTTTTTCAGCAGGCTTTGCATCCTGTTTTTCCGTTTTTGGAGGTGCGGGCATTACCGTTTCAGCTTTCCCCTCTGGTGCTTTACTTTTTTTGGCCGATTCTGAAGGAGCTTCATCAACAAGGTAGGAATATTCTTCCCTGGGAAGACGGCTGTATCCCGCCAGATTGGTTACCTCGTCCACCTCGTGATGTGTTACTGTCCAGAAGACGGCACCACAGGAAAAAAGCGACAATATAGTTATCAGTTTCTGGGTTGAATAAACTCTTGCAAACTGCTTGTAGGAAATATCACCGGGTATGAATCCTTTAATTTTGCCTTTGACAGCCAGCCTTTCAAACCGGAGCGTGAATACCCTTGCAACGGCACGGCCGGTTTTCCGGAGGAACTCGTCCAGCGGATCCCTTTTACCTGTGTTGCTCTCTTTTGCTGCCCTGATTGTCTCGGATGCCTGTTTGTACAAATCAGACCGGGTGATCCAGTGAGTGATCTGTCTGTCCTTTCCAAAAGCGCCGAGCCTCGAGGGGTCACAGATTTTCCTGACGGTGCCATCCGGCGAGACGACAGCAAGTCCGACACCTCTGAATATGCACTGTTCGCGCAGCTCAACGTAATAAGGATCCAGGACAGAGGGAAAAACATCATCAGCCAGCACAATCCACTGCTCGTCTGCAGCATACTGTCCAAACTGTTCAATGGCATAGATACTTCTGTATTTACGCCACTTGTTCATAAATATGTACCAGCTGAAGAAGCCGGGAATAAAAAAACCGAAAAGGATACCAATATTTCCGGCAGCCGAAAGCTGCAACATCCACGGCAGATTTGTCTCGAACAGGGTAATGAGGGCTATAGCCGCACAGAGTGTACCAAAAGCAAAAGCATCCCAGAGGAAATAATCGGTGTTTAGCTGGTACTTCACCTCTCCGATTTTGTCGAGAGAAGTTGCCTCGTAAGTACAAACGAAGAGGGTTCCGTCCGGCTTGACAAACGTGATCCGACCGTCGGCAATCCAGCCGTCAGTACTGGTATTGTCGAGACTTACCACCATGCCGGACACATCGGGCTGGTACCTGTTTTTGTAGAAATTCTTTAAAAAAGGGACAAAAAAACGCTTGACCTCATCTTCCGTGAGGCCAAAAGTGACAGGTACGTAAGCATATTTTCCCTCCATTTTCCGGTAAGGATCACCGGATTTCTCCTATATCGGCGATGATCTTTCTCGCTAGGTTGGCCGCAATGACCGCAGAGTGGCTTTCAGAGTATATACGTATTATGGGCTCGGTGTTTGACGGCCGCAGATGTACCCAGCCGTCCTCAAAATCAATTTTGAGTCCGTCTTCAGTATTGAGTTGCTCGCGCTGGTATTTCTGTCTGAGTGTGCTGAAAATCTTGTCAAGATCTATCTCGGGCGAGCGGTCAATTTTAGTTTTGGACATCTGGTAGTCCGGATAGGTCTTCCTGAGTGTTGAAAGCTGCTTGCCTGCATGAGCCAGGTGACTCAGGAACAATGCGATCCCGATAAGTGCATCGCGGCCGTAGTGCAGATCGGGCATGATCACACCGCCGTTTCCTTCACCGCCAATGACCGCATTGACGGCCTTCATCTTCTCCACTACATTCACCTCTCCTACTGCAGCAGCGTAATAAGCACCATTGTATTTTAGTGTCACATCGCGCAGCGCGCGCGTGCTGCTCAGATTGGATACCGTATTTCCGGGTCTTTTTGACAATACGTAATCGGCCACTGCCACCAGCGTATATTCTTCTCCGAACAACTCCCCGTCTTCACTCATGAATACCAGCCGGTCCACATCCGGATCCACTGCAATACCCAGATGTGCCTTTTGCAGTTTCACCTCAGTAGAGAGTTGTCCGAGATGTTCCTTCAGCGGCTCGGGGTTATGGGCAAAATGACCGTTCACCTCACCATTGAGCAGGATATACTGACAGCCGAGTGCCTCCAGCAGCGGTGGCACCGACAATGCTCCTGTTGAATTGATGGCATCCACCACTATCTTGAAATTTTTGCTGCGGACAGCCTCGATATCTACCAGTGGATGTGCCAGAATTTTTACAATGTGCGTCTGTATGTACGTGTCAACCTGCCTGTATGTACCCAGCTTGTCCACCGGTGCGTACTCTACACTCCTGTCGGCCACTATACCTAGTACGGCTTCTCCATCGCGGGCACTGATGAACTCACCCTTGTGGTTCAGCAACTTCAGGGCATTCCACTCGCGGGGATTGTGGCTGGCGGTGAGTATAATACCACCACCGGCACCCTCCATCGGTACAGCAATCTCTACTGTAGGTGTCGTACTCAGTCCAAGATCTGTCACGTTGATACCCATACTGCGCAGGGTGTTAACCACGAGGGAGCTGACAATCTCGCCCGACATTCGCCCGTCTCTTCCCACTACGATATGGTGTATACCGGTATTGTTCAGTACCCATTGTCCGAATGCAGCTGTACATTCCACAATATCCTGCGGTGTGAGGTTGTCGCCCGGGCGACCGCCAATGGTACCGCGAAAACCTGAAATTGATTTGATGAGTGCCAAGTCTGATGGAATTATGATTGTGTGAAACGACTGTCCGACTTGCTCCCCCGAGGAGGTTTCAGGCAGATGTCAACTGCAAAGGTAATCTGTAAATTGTTTGTTCAGTAAATATTCCATATTTTTATAACCCGGCATTTTTCAACAGGCGGGTTACTCCATGTAAAACACTTCTTTCAACGCAACCGACACCGGTGAATTGTCTGGATTGGCCTCCATGATATCAGACATGTAGGCCCACCATTTCTGCATGACAGGTTTGTGTGGCAGTTCATCCATTCTTCCGGGATTATCAATCCGGAGTACCCCGAACAGGCTGTTGGTTTCGCTGTCCAGAAAAATGGAATAGTCAGAAATACCGGTTTCCCGGAGCAGTTCCGACAGTTCGGGCCATATTTCATCGTGACGGCGGCGATATTCTTCCTCGCAGCCTGAATGGAGTTTCATTTTGAAGGCAACGCGCATATTACGTTATTTTTTCCATTCTGACTCGAAACGGTATATACCTGATCCGACGCGCACTATGACGTATCCGGAGGTTGTACCGGTTACTGTAATCCCGGCAACATCCTTCAGCGCAGTTCCGTTTTCTTTCACGCTGTCGGGGTTTGTGGCCGGTATATAAACTGTAGCGGAGGTATTGGCCGGCACCTCCGCCCTTAGCGCCAGTTTTCCATTATTGATTTTCCAGCTGCTGGCTGCACGACCGTAGGGTGTCTGTAGCACGGCCTCCGCGTGGGTAAAACCTCCACCAGGGTATGGTTTGATGCGCAGTGATTTGTATCCGGGTGCTCCCGTATCGGTGTCAAGACCGGCCATCACACGATACATCCAGTCGCCAATGGCTCCGTAGGCGTAGTGGTTGAAGGAGTTCATACCTGCCGACTGGAAGTCTCCGTTTGGTTTGATGCCGTCCCAGCGCTCCCAGATGGTGGTTGCGCCCTTAGTGACGGGATAAAGCCAGGAGGGATAGCCCTTCTGATTCAATAAATCGTAGGCCAGATCATTATAGCCGAAGCGGGTGAGAACGTGGCAAAGATGCGGTGTGCCGAGGAAGCCGGTTGTCAGGTGTGTTCCGTAGTTCTTCACGTTTTCGGCCAGTTTGCGGGCGGCCTCCGGCCTTTGATATTCAGGCAGCATATCGAACTGGAGAGCCAGTACGTAAGCAGTCTGTGTAGGTGAGGCCAGTTTGCCATTCGGTGTCACATACTCGTTCATGAAGGCAAACTTGATGCCCTCCAGCAGTTTTTTGTACTCGTCTGCATCGGCGGTTTTGCCAAGTACATTGGCAGCATTGATGAGCAGCTGCGTGGAATGAGCATAAAAACACTGGGCGATCAGGTACTTGTCGGTCACGGCGGAACGGCCGTCATTATCGTCTTCGGGCCGGTAGAACAGCCAGTCTCCAAAATGAAATCCGGTATTCCACAAATTATTGGTGCTTTTACTGCGCATATACTCCACCCAGGCCTTCATGGATGGATACTGATCCTCCAGGATACGCTTGTCGCCATAAGCCAGCCAGGCATTCCACGGAATGATATTCGACACGTCAGCCCAGCCGGTTGAGGCGGAAGCACCTGCTCCGAGCACATTCGGAACAACAAACGGAACGGAACCATCCGGGTTCTGATCCGCTGCCACGTCTTTCAGCCATTTGACGAAAAAGTTGTGCACATCAAAGTTGAACATGGCCGTGCGGCTGAAGGCCTGTGCATCGCCCGTCCACCCCAGTCGCTCATCGCGCTGAGGACAGTCGGTCGGCACATCCAGAAAGTTGCCCCGCTGCCCCCACTGTATATTGTGCTGCAGCTGATTGACCAGTGAATCGGAACAGGTAAAGGTACCGGCGGGCTTCATATCTGAGTACAACGCCACGGCAGATATATCGCCGGGGGTCAGTGTACCCGGATACCCGTTAATTTTCACATACCTGAAGCCATGAAACGTAAAGTGCGGTTCAAAATGCTCGCCGGCCTGACCGCTCAGAATCCAGCGGTCGGTACATGCTGCCCCGCGCAGGTTTTCGGTGTAGAAATTTCCGTTCTTGTCGAGCACTTCGGCAAACTGAAGTGTAATGGTATCTCCCTTTCTGCCGGATGCCGTCAGCATGGGCCATCCGACCAGATTTTGTCCGAAGTCGGCAACCAGGTCTCCTTCGGGTGTTCTGAATATTTTGGGATTGGAGAATACCTCGTGTTTTTTGATATACTCATTATAGGTGGCAACAAGCTTGTCTTTTCCACCCGGCACAACTTTGACTGTTTTCCAGCTTTTGTCGTCGAAGCCGGGCTTGTCCCACCCGGTTATCTCCATACCTGAGTTGTATGTTTCGCCGTGATATATTTCCGAACTTCTTATCGGGCCGGATGTGGTGTACTTCCATCCACTGTCGGTAGATATAGTTGCTGTACTGCCATCGGCAAATTCCAGCACGAGCATGCACAGCAGGGCGATATCTTTCCCGTAGAAGTTTCGCTGTCCCGAAAATCCGATATTTCCGCGCCACCAGCCGCTGCCAAGCGTGACGCCTATCGCATTTTTATCCCGGTTCATCAGGGGGGTCACATCAAAAACCTGATACTGAAGCCTTTTCTGGTAGGCCGTCCAACCCGGGGCGAGACAGGCATCCCCTACCCTTTTTCCGTTAATCTGCGCTTCATACAGGCCGTGCGCAGTGATATAAAGCATTGCGCTGCGCACCTGCTGGCTCAGTCCGAACTCCCTTCTGAACATCGGACTCGGCTGCGTGGAATCTTCCGGCTCCGAAACGGTTATCCAGGTTCCCTTCCAGTCAGCCTCGCTCAGTATGCCCATTTGCCAGAATGCCGGCTCTGTCCAGTCTGAAACATTACCCCTGTTATCCCAAACGCGCACCTGCCACCAGTACCTGCGGGCCGACTGCAGCGCCTTGCCGGCGTATTCAATCCACTGGGATGTACTGGAGGTCACTTTCCCGGATGTCCAGACCAGTTTGTTGGTATACAGATAATCGGAGCTTTCCGCCACTTTTATTTCGTAGGCCTCCTGCAATATTCCCCTTTCCTCGCTCTGAATTTTCCAGCTGAACCGGGGCTGCACATCAACGCTGAGTGGCTGCGTCAGATTCTCCACACGGGTGTCTGTTACGCGCACCTGTGCGTGAAGCAGACTGCTATATGCAAGAAAAACAATTGACAGGACTGTTTTGAAATTCATCGGATATTATGATAAATGTGAACAGGAACAACAGCTGTATCCACCGAAAACGACACGAATAACCACTGAAAACGGATTTTTCTTACCCGTTTCTTCACTGGAAACAACAATAACGCCGCAATTTGGGGATTTATCGGGTAATAATGAAACTGTACATATACGAAAATTTCAGGAAATACAGCTACAGTACCGAATTGACACCTGAAACTGCCAAAATTGAAATAATGGTTAACTTGGAATATATTTGTCGCAGCAACACACAGGAGTAAACCGGATTTCAAATTTGTCGTGCTGGAAAAGTACCTTTCGGTGGAAAATGAGTTTGAAATGAGAGATAATCTGTTGCTGAACGCCTGATTCTTCCTGAAGCATCTCGGACAATCCGACGAAAAGGCATTCGGCCTCGACAGAAGTGACGTTATTGTCGAACAGGTACCGCTTGTTTATCAGCCTGTGCAAAAACTCACACTCGAAAGAATTGACTGAATCGAACCTGATATGAAACTACGCCTCGACGAACACTCCGCACGCCTGCGCCTCAACAAAAGTGATATAAAAGCCCTGGAAATACAGGGCTTCGTTAAAACAGGAATCGTACTTCCCGGCGGATGCCTGGAATACGGTATTGAAACAAGATCAGATATAGAAAAAGTTGAATGTATCCTGTCGGGATCGGCTTTTTTGGTACTTTTGCCCGCCGCTCAGTCTGAGAGGTGGACAAAATCTGATGACGTAGGTATTTATGCTTCAACCCCGGTCGGTAACGAAGGTAAAGAGGTGCAAATTATCCTTGAAAAGGACTTCCCGTGCAAGCATGGCGACTCCGGTGAAGCGCCCAACAGGTTCGACGATTTGGCCAACCAACAAAAAATGCAGTAATTTTTTCGATTTTTATCCGAATCGCAGTGATTGGCACTTGTTTTGTACGCAAGGCTGAAACGCAGTTTAATATCAATGATGAAGCTCTGGTTCCCCCCACTGATGGCGCTCATGTTGCTGTCGGCCCCTTTAATCTCTCAAAACCAAACTTTTAAAAACGCTATTCACGCCAAAATTAACGTTGTTGACTACGGACTTCCTTCCGGCAACGACTTTAAAATGGGTCAGAACTTTGAGCTGGCCTACCTGCGGAATATCGCCAGGGGTGTCAATATAGGTGTACCTCTCAAACTGGGACTAGCCACGCTGCCCGGCGAACTGGATCATTCCACTATTATGAGCCTTGATTTCACGCTGAGGCTGGAGAACATGAAAGAAGGGGCAAAGGCTGTTCCTTTCCTGTTTGCAGGCGCAGGCCTTGTGCGTGAAATGTCAGATGCAAGTGACTTTCAAATCCCATTCGGAGGAGGCTTGCATGTTCGGGTATCACGACACGCTTTCGTCAAAATTCAGGGTGAATACCGCAAATCATTTGCCGAAAACAGAGATAATTTCCAGGCCGGTCTGGGTTTTGTGTACATGCTTCACACCGGAGGCGAAACTCAGGCCAAAGAACAACCCAGACAAATTGCCAATGATCAGGACAGGGATGGTGTCACTGACGACCTCGACAAGTGCCCCACGGAAGCCGGCCCCGCTGCCGCGCTCGGATGCCCGGACCAGGATAATGACGGTATCGCTGATACAGAAGATATCTGTCCGGATGAAGCCGGAGCCGCTGCCGCAAGCGGATGTCCCGATTACGATTCCGACGGTATAGCCGACAAGGATGACCCCTGCCCGACCCTCGCCGGCCCGCTCAACGGCTGCCCCGACTCCGACTACGACGGTGTGCCTGATAAAGACGATAAATGCCCCACTGAAGCAGGCTCCGCCACATACGATGGCTGCCCCCAGCCCAAGGACAGCGATGGTGACGGCTACAATGATGATGAAGACCCCTGCCCCGACCAGAAAGGCCCGCTGAAGGGATGCCCGGATGCCGACTTCGACGGCTACGCAGACAAGGATGACCTGTGCCCGAATCTCGCCGGAACCAACAAGGGGTGCCCGGATACAGACCTGGACGGAGTACCCGACAATGAAGACAAATGCCCCGACCAGGCAGGTACGGTAAAGGGATGCCCGGACGCTGATAAAGACGGTGTGGCCGACAAGGAAGACCGCTGCCCCGACAAGGCTGGCAGTGCCGGCAATAACGGATGCCCGGATGCTCCTGTGGTTGCCGACAAGGACAACGACGGTGTACCTGACGCAAATGACCCGTGCCCGGATAAAGCAGGCCAGTTCGGTGGTTGCCCCGACTCCGACGGCGACCTGCTGGCCGACAACCTCGATAAATGCCCGAATGATCCGGGCCCAACCGGAAACTCGGGCTGCCCCGAAGTAAAGAAAGAAGTAAAGGAGAGACTCGCCTACGCTGCGCAAGCCATTCAGTTCGAAACGGGAAAAGCTATCCTGAAATCCGAATCATACGCAATTCTCGACGAGATAGTGCAGATTATGCGCGACAATTCTGCATACACGCTTTCCATAAGCGGGCATACCGATGATATCGGAGGAGAGGAAACCAACCTTAAACTGTCGCAGGACCGGGCCAAATCATGCTATGATTACCTCCTCTTCAGAGGAATCAAGACCGACCGACTCCGTTATGCAGGTTTCGGTGAAGCGCGCCCCATAGCCACCAATAACACCAACGAAGGCCGTGAACTGAACAGACGGGTTGATTTTGAGCTGTTCCTGGAGTAACAGGTCCCAAAAAAATACCCCGCCAAAAGTGTACCTCTTGACGGGGACGAACAAAAACCTCTGTACTTTGTCTTTTTCTTGAGGATAGAGTCAACTCAACCGCGGTCGTCGTCAGAATGGATGACCAGCACGGGTAAATCAGAGGTTAACAAAGCGGAGTTCGTCACGCTTTTGTGCAGGATATTCTCCCAGAATTTTCTGTGATGCGTGACGAACACCATCAGGTCTATGCGGTGGTAAAAGGCATACTCGTACAAGGCGCCGGTTATATCCTCACTCACCATCTTGTTGAAAATGAATGGCCGGTCAGGATTGGCAGCTCCGTACTCTGCTTCAAAAATCTTTCTCTGGCGCTCAAGGCCCTCCTCGCCTCCCGCACCCACGTGCACGAAGTGAATTTGTCCGTCGAAACGGCGTGCAAACGACACCGCCTGCTGTACCGACAAACCGTTGAGCGAATCAAAGTCGCTGGCATACAACAGGTTGTTGAATCCGCGAAACTCGGCTTCTTTCGGTATGAATAACACCGGGCAATGGGCATTTCTCGATACCTCGGCACTCACCGAGCCAAAAAACTTCTTGCCCAGATTACCGCTTCCCGTGGTGCCCATCACTATCAGATCAACCTCTCTGGAGTATGATTCCAGCGCTATATCGGGCGCACCGTAAATCACTTTCGAAACAACCGTCCGGCAGGATGAACCGGACAGAGGCTCACCGGCGTACTTTTCCGGCGGCAGGTACGTTACACCCAGTTCCCTTAGCGACTCCGCAATGAAAGTATCCAGCTCGGATTTCATGGTTGTCTGATAACCGGACAGGAACCCCGAAGCAGAAGGCTTGGCCCCCTCGAAAATACTGTCCATGGCATAAACCACTTCAAGTTGCGCACCCAGAAAGTCAGCTACACGCCAGGCAAAACGAAGTGCATTGGCCGAAACCGGACTGATATCAACGGGTACGCTGATACGGCGAAGACGGAACAGCTTGCTCTTGTGCAAATTCCTGTTGGCAATGAGGTCGGCAATCTGTTCCACACTCGGGACAATACCCTCCGCGTACAATATGCCCTCCACCATGAGCGCAGGAAGAGAACTGACCCCGCTGGATACTATCTGCGCCGGCTCGGCAACCTCAATCACCTTACCGTCAATAGAAGCAGCCTCCAGTGCGAGCATCACCCTGGCGCGGAGCAACTGGGCGGCAGTATCATGCGCTCCAAAAAGCTTGATATGCGTCTTGCCGCATCCCTGACATTCCCCCGTACACTCACGGGCAACAGGTATGGTGTTCAAGGTTTTCATAATATTATTCGTTATTCTGGTACACAAGACTCGGATCAGAAGGAATCTGATGCGAGAGGGCTTTCATGATGTCAAAAGGTGTAATAATTCCAACCAGTTCTCCATTCTCCACCACAGGGAGCGCATGGAAGCGATTCACCATGAATACCTCAAGAGCAACATTCACCCGGTCATCGGGAGCCACTTTTCCCAAACGCTTTGTCATTATCTCTTTGGCAGTAGTCCGGGACAGTCGCTGATCATCTTCCGTCTGATCGCCCGAACAGCAGGAAACACCACCCATGAAATGCTCAAAATCGGTTTTGCTGATCAGGCCAACTATTTCGCGGAAGTGAACAACCGGCAAATGGTGAAAATTATGGGTGGCAAATATCTCCTTCACACGCACAAGCGTATCTTCCGGGGTTACTGTCACAAGATTCCTGTGGTCGGTCATGAGGCTGGAGATGGGAGCAAAAATGTTCATAGCAGAAAGAGGTTTGTTCAAAAATCAATTGTGATGCAAAGGTGCTGCACACTCCTTTTTTTCACGGTGACCCAAGTTATTACAACGCATGATTATAATCAATTTGACTACATTTGCCCTGAAAATTCCACCCTTTCGATGAAAAAAATACTCGTAATTGAAGACAATCAGGATGTCCGCGAAAATCTCGCCGAAATTCTGTCACTGAGCGGATACGAAGCCATCACAGCCGAAAACGGCAAAATTGGCGTAGAAAAAGCCCAGAAAGAAGACCCCGATCTCATACTCTGCGATATCATGATGCCGGAACTGGATGGTTATGGTGTTCTCCATATCCTGAGCCGACAACAAAAAACGGCCGATATCCCTTTCGTATTCCTTACTGCAAAAGCCGAAAAGGAAGACTTCAGAAAGGGTATGTCGCTCGGCGCCGACGACTATATCGTAAAACCCTTTGACGATATTTCTCTGCTCCAGACAATTGACGCCCGCATCCAGAAAAGTGAGCGCCTCCGACAGGCATCCACGCAGGGGAATGGCACGCTCGACAGGTTCATTGACGAAGCCAGGGCACTCGATGCCATCCGGCATCTCTCCGATAACCGCGAAGTGCGACACTACAAAAAGAAAGACCTGATTTTCAGAGAAGGCGAAACTCCACGCTGGCTATATTTCATCGAAAAGGGAAAGGTAAAGATTTTCAAAACCAGCGACGACGGCCGGGAACTGATCGTAAAGGTAGGTCAGCCAGGCGACTTCCTCGGATTCATAGCACTTTTCAAGGAAGACTCATACCCCGAAAGCGCTGCCGCTCTCGAAGACTGCTCTATTAAACTGGTGCCCAAGCAGGACTTCGCAGCGCTCGTTTTCGGTAACCGCGACGTCAACGTGCGGTTTATCAAAATGCTCGCCAACCATATCGCCGAACGCGAACAGCAACTCATCGAACTGGCGTATAATTCCGTCCGGAAACGGGTGGCCACTGCTCTCGTAAATCTCTGCGAACAAAGCGGCCCCAATCTCCACTTCCTCCGCGAAGATCTCGCCGCACTGGCCGGCACCGCCAAGGAAACACTCATCAGAACGCTCACCGACTTCAAAAATGAAGCCCTGATAGAAATTCACGACGGAACAATCTCTATCCTTAAACTGGACAAACTGAAGGGAATGCCCAACTGAAATGGCCATGTCTCAACCCCGGGATTCAAAACCTGTCTCTTTTTCAATTATCACGGTCGTATTCAACGGAGAAAATCTCCTGCGCGATACCATGGAAAGTGTGCGCATACAGTCGTGGCCCGATATCGAGTATATTGTCGTGGACGGGGCCTCCCCGGATGGCACACTGTCAATTGTGCGTGAATACGCCGAATATATGCCGCGCCTGAAATGGATTTCTGAAAAGGACAAGGGCCTCTACGATGCCATGAACAAAGGTCTGCACATGGCTACCGGCGATTTCGTGCAGTTCCTGAACTGCGGCGATTGCCTGCATGATCAGAATACCATCGCCACCCTGGCGCGCTGTATAGCCCCGGATACCGATGTGGTGTACGGAGACACCATGCTGGTAAACGATCACAGAGAGCCGGCCGGCCGCATGAGCGAACTCAGCACCCGAAACCTGCCCGAACAATTAAACTGGAAACAGTATGCGGGCGGTATGCTGGTCGTCCACCAGTCGTTCATACCCCGCCGATCACTGGCCCCCGACTACATGCAGAATAACCTGTGTGCCGACTACGACTGGTGCATCCGGATTCTGAAAAAAAGCAGGAATACCGTTAACCCGGGTATCATTATCACCGATTACCTGATGGGAGGAATGTCGAAAAAACGCCACCGGCAAAGCCTCCTCGACCGTTTTTCGGTCATGAAATCGCATTTTGGCCTCACGCGCACCCTCGCCGCGCACGCGTGGATTGTAGTCCGCGCACTGATTCACCGCATTTTTCGTGCGGGTAAAGCGCGATACTGACAAATATTCGCTTACTTTGGCCGCTCCAAATTCCAATCACTTTTACTGAAAACAAACCATGAAAAATTTCATCCTCCTTTCTCTCGTACTGCTCTCCTGTACGCTTGGCGCCCAAAATGCCACCGTTAGCGGCAAAATCAGCGACGCCGCCACTTCCGAGCCGCTCACCGGCGCCACTATCAAAGCCGGTAATTCGGGCGCTTCCTCCGACCTGAACGGTCTGTTCAAACTGTCGCTGGCGCCAGGCTCTTATGAGCTCTCGGTATCAATGGTGGGCTATGAAACCACTTCCCGCCAGATCCGACTATCGGCCGGAGAAACAGTGTCGCTCGACCTTTCACTGAGCGATGGCGCCAACCTGCTCCAGACAGCTACTGTAACTTCCGGAAAATTTGAAAAACCGCTGGGTGAAGTCACCGTTTCCATGGACGTCATCAAGTCCAAACTCATAGAAAATGTCAATTCTACCTCGGTAGATGAGGTGCTTGTGAAAGCGCCGGGACTCAATATTGTTGACGGACAGGCCAGTATACGCGGCGGCGCAGGCTTCTCCTATGGCGCCGGAACCCGCGTTCTCGTACTCCTCGATGACATGCCGGCTCTCCAGCCAGATGCAGGTTTGCCCAACTGGGACGATTTCCCCGTGGAAAATATCGCCCAGATGGAAATTCTGAAGGGCGCCGCCTCCGCTCTGTACGGATCGTCGGCTATGAACGGCATCATCAATATTCGCACCGGCTTCGCCAAAGACAAACCCGAAACCTCGCTCGCCACGTTCGGAAAGGTATGGGGAGACCCCTCCGATGAACGCATGAAATGGTGGGGAACCGACACCTCCTCCATCCTCCTGCCTGTGGAAACGGGTGTTTCTTTCTGCCACAAGGAAAAATTCGGCAAGCTGGATTTCGTGCTGGGTGCTTACGGACTTTACCGCGACAGTTACAACAAAGACACCTATAACAGGTATGGCCGTATCACTCCCAACCTCCGTTACAGGGTCAACGACCGCCTGACGGTCGGCCTCAATACCAATATCAACTTCGGACGCAGCGGGAATTTCTTTATCTGGGGTAACGACACCACGATGGCGTTCCAGCCCGGCGCCGGATCCATTTCTTATACCAAGGGGCGTCTGCGCTTTATGATAGACCCCTATCTGCAGTATTTCGACAAGAGCGGAAACAGACACAAGATTCTTTCGAGGTATTTCTATATCCACAACAACAACTCGGGTAACCAGAGCAACGACAGCCGCCTGTACTACGGTGAATATCAGTTCCAGCGCCAGATGAACAAAATCGGACTGGTAACGACTGCCGGTGTTGTAGGTATGTATAACGTGGTGGATGCAGAAATTTACAGCAACGGCTTTTTTACCTCCCGAAATCTGGCAGGATACCTGCAGGCCGATTACAAAGCATTCGACAGGCTAAACCTCTCCGCCGGCGTCAGGTATGAGTACAACAACCAAACCAGCCCGGATACCGTCTGGATTGACCAGTCCCGAAATGAATTCGGAATCATACCTGATGGAAGAGTGGTAGAAGGCAAACCGGTGCTGCGGCTTGGCGCCAACTATCAGGCAGGCAGGGCCACCTTCTTCAGGGCATCCTGGGGACAGGGTTACCGCTACCCCACCATTGCCGAAAAATTTGTCAATACTGCCTTCGGTGCCGGCAGTACCGTTGTACCCAATCCCGCGCTGGTTTCTGAAACCGGCTGGACGGCGGAGCTGGGTCTGAAGCAGGGATTCAAACTCGGCACCTGGCAGGGTTTCGTGGACGTCACCGGATTCGTATCAGAATACCAGGAGATGATGGAATTTGTACTCGATACCCTTATCTTCAGCTTCGGCCCCAACGGAATTCAGGGCAGGAGCCGGTTCAGATCCGAAAACTCGGGGGATACGCGTATAACCGGATATGAAATTTCTGTTCTGGGTAATGGCGAACTCTGGGGCGGCACACTGTCGGTCATCACAGGATTCACCAATATCGTACCCCGTTACAAGGTGTTTGACAAGGATAATCCAACACTCAACTACGGTTCCTCCGACACATCCAATGTGCTGAAATACAGGTTTAACCAGACTTTCAAATTCGACGGTGAATACACTAAAGACAAATTCTCCGTAGGCCTGTCTGTTCAGTATTACAGCTTCATGCAGGCCATTGACGAACTGTTTGAAGGAAAAATCAAGGGCCTGATTCTCCCGGATAACCTCGCTCCACCCGAATTCGCAGCGGTCCGGCGCTTCAGGGAAGCCAATAACCAGGGAAATACCATCGTTGACCTGAGAGCCTCCTGGAAAATCAGCGAAAAGATGAAAATCAGCGCGCTGTGTGGCAATGTTTTCAACGAATCCTATGCCATCAGACCTGCGCTTATGGATGCTCCGCGTAATTATACCATCAGACTTGACTACAAGTTATGACCATTCTCCGTCTCCTGCACCTCCTGATTATCTCCATCCTGCTGAATGCCTGTACCGGTAATCAGCAGAATAACAGCACAGAAAAAGCACAAAATGGCTTCGTCTTCAGCAGTCAGGCACCGGTAACAGGAGATGGTAACGATTTCTGCCGAAAACTGTTGCCCGACGCAGTAGTCATCAACGCAGATCCGGCAAATACCAACAGACGCCTCTTCCTGATGTCGGGAGGAGGCGTCTATAAGGTGACCGCCGATTTCGGAAACATTGTTGCCTCCTTTGCTCTGCAACAATCCGGAGAAAACATCTCCGTTTTTACCAGCGATAACCACCCCGAATGTCTCTCCAACCGCAAATATTTCACCGTCAGCGAATCCGGAAATATCCTGAAGTACAACAATCAGCAGCATATTTTCTTCGATGTTTCCTTCGAAAAACAGGACAATAGCACGTTAATTGTCATAGAATATCCAAATAATACTTATTACGGTATTACTGTTCGAAAATAACACCTACCTTACGCGCTTCTTTTTCAGGGCTTATTCAGGGGTTTCCGGCAGTGGCAATCAATCCTGAAATCCCTCTTAATCAATTTATTATCACAAACAGGTTATCACAATGTTCAGACTCACCCTGTGCGGACTGGCACTCGCTGTGCTCTTCAGTTGCACAAATACTCCGAAAAATGCAGACGGCAGTACGGCTGCCACGACTGACGTTGAAAAAAGTGCCGGCCCCGACGGCTCGGATTTGCTTCGCACCCTGCAGGGCAAATGGCAAAGCGAGCGCGATCCATCTTACTACATCGAATTTGCAGATACCCGGATGATTCACTTTAATGGAGGCAAGGTTACCGCCGAAAGTGACATTGAAGTTGATGTAATGTGCCAGAGTAAAGTCTGTACCGCAGACAGTACCGATCTGTCGGAGGGATGGTGCTTTACAGAGAGAAGTGGTTCGGAACTTCAGTGTAACTGCGTGCTGATATGCGACAAAACAACACTTTCCTACATACCAATCGGTGCAGCAGGTGGAAATCTGAATTTCAGGCGTGTACAGTGATCATCAGACTACTGTGAGTACGGCCTTGCCCAAACCATTCCGGTCTTCTATACGCCTGTGCGCCGCACGAAGGCCCTCAACTGTCCAGGGGAAAACATCAACAAGTGTAGTATGGATTGTACCTGCATCCACCAACGCGCTTATCTTGTCGAGAATCTGTCCCTGCCTCACCAGTCCTACCTGAAAAAGGCCTTTGGTGAACATCAGTTCGTAAACCAGACTGATACTTCTGGCAAACAATGAACCTGTATCTATCGGCTTTGAAACCGGTAGAATACAGATTATTTTGCCAAAAGGGGCAACCAGTGGCATGATTTCCTCTATGTTGTTCTCCGGTTCGGAAGTGTGAAAAACCAGGTCAACCGTTGCAATTCCCAGTGCTTCCAGTTGAGGAGCCAGAGGCTCATAGTGATTGATTACATAATCAGCCCCAAGCTTTCGGCAATGCTGAACTGATGCCTGTCTGGAAGCAGTCGCTATAACCTCAAACCCCATTACCTTTTTCATCAGCTGTATGGCAATGCTGCCCACACCTCCGGCGCCACCTACCAGCAGCACCCTCCGGTTTTCACCAGTAGCATCCAGACTATAACCGGCGTTGTCAATAAGTCCCTCCCAAACGGTCAGACTGGTAAGTGGCAAGGCCGCTGCCTCTGCAAAGTTCAAACTGGCCGGCTTCCTGCCCACTACCCTGCTGTCAACAATGCTGTACTCCCTGTGGTGCCCCTGTCGGGCTACGCTTCCGGCGAAAAATACTTCGTCGCCAGGCTTGAATCGGCCGTCGGCGTTCGGCCCCACGGCGTCAACTACCCCTGACGCATCCCAACCACTGATGACAGTACTGGAGTTCTGCAATTCACCGAACCCTCCCCAGTTCGTTCTAACTTTCACGTCAACAGGGTTAATCCCCACAGCGTGAATTTTCACCAGTAAATCATGCCCTGTAACCTCGGGAACAGGCAACTCAAGCCATTCAATTACTTCCTCTCCCCCGAAACGTGTGTGACCAAGCGCTTTCATATTAAACATGTTTCACAAATCCGATTGAGAAGCAATTCATCAACTCGAATCTGTGTGGTGAACGTATGTGAAAGGTTGTTCGGGATTTTGCCGACAGCCAGTGCGACGGCACAAGATATGGAGACGCATTTTGTTTATTTTACTGATATTTGTCACTGTAACTTCAACTCACTGTCACCTGTCCGATGCGCCTGCTGCTTTTGTTTCTGTTCCTGTTGCCATCCACACCTTACTGCCGCGACTCATCTGTTCTGCAACTGAAACTCCGCCGGGAAATGGCAATATACGGTTGCAGCGGCATCGCAGCAGGAGGCTCTCTGCTTGCAGGTCGGTCGAATACAGGACTGACACTGAGTCAGCTCGCTGCGCTCAACCCGAACAAAGTCCCCTCCTTCGACCGCTGGAGTATCGGGAATTACAGCCATTCAGCAGCCATATCCAGTGATGTTCTGCTGTATGGAAGCATGATTCTGCCCGGAATTCTGTTTCTGGCCGATCCGGCCACCAGAAAATCGCCTTTTGAGCCCGCAGTTGTTCTGTCAGAGGTGTTTGCCGTGAACTTCGGTCTGACTTCCCTGACCAAGGAGCTCGCGCAGCGCACGCGCCCGTATGCGTACGACCCGCTTGTTCCTTCCGATATCCGTACGCAGCGTGATGCGCGGAGGTCATTCTTCTCCGGGCACACGTCTGCCTCCGCTGCCATGTGTTTCGGATACGCCACTATATGGAGCAGCTACCATCCCGACTCGCGGCTGAAACCACTCGTGTGGACCGGCGCAGTACTGATTCCGGCCATTACGGGTTGTGTGCGTGTGCGCGCAGGCGAGCATTTTCTGAGCGATGTGCTGGTGGGCTATGGTACAGGGGCACTTTGCGGATGGCTGGTGGCAAGATGGCACAGATCCAAAAGCGACAAGTCTCGGCACCGACAGTAGTGCTGCGATTAACCTGATATCGTTTAACCGCAGAGTTGCGCAAAGTCTCTTTCTCTGCGCAACTCTGCGTCTAACTCTGCGCAACTCTGCGGTTATACAAAACTTGTTCGTAGCTTATGAAAATCTGTTTGGGGCAAAGGCCTTTATACCAAAAATACAAGGCTGGATGCGGTTTGCCGGGGATTTACCGTACACCTGACAGGCCCTTTAATTTTTTTTTGTTCCTTTGCACATTCATCTGACCCACATATTATGAAGTACATTCTTTTCTCTCTCCTGCTGCTGCCCCTGTCAGTATTTTCACAACAGAACACCGACTACAAGGTCGCATCCATCGGCTTTTACAACCTGGAAAATCTGTTTGACACCCTCGATACGCCCGACACGAACGACGCTGACTTTCTCCCGGGCGGCCGCCTGATATGGAATACCGAAAAGTATGTTTCCAAACAGCACAACATGGCAAAGGTCATCAGTCAGCTGGGGACTGAACTATCTCCCGACGGGGTTGCCATGCTCGGAGTAGCAGAAATTGAAAACAGAAAAGTGCTCGAAGATCTGGTTGCCCAGCCTGAGCTGAAATCAAGAAAATACCAGATTGTACACTACGACTCTCCCGATGAACGGGGTGTTGATGTCGGCCTCCTGTATCAGCCCAAATATTTCGTCCCGCTGGGGAGTAAAGCCGTTCCGGTCGTACTGAAGGATCCCAAAACAGGTGACAAGGATTTCACACGCGACATACTCTATGTTGCCGGAACGTTTGACGGAGAGCCCGTTCACGTCATGGTCGGTCACTGGCCCTCCCGACGGGGCGGCGAGGCCGGCTCCGCCTGGATGCGGGCTGCTGCCGCACAGGTTTGCAAAAACCTGGCAGACAGCCTGAAAAAAGTTGATCCAAATGCCAAAATCATTGTCATGGGCGACCTCAACGATGATCCTGATAATAAAAGTCTCACAGAAGTGCTCAAAGCACGCCGCAGTACCGAAGACCTGAGGTCCGACGAATTATATAATCCCATGTACGACCAGTTCAAAAGCGGAAACGGAACGCTGGCCTACAAGGACTCCTGGAATCTGTTCGACCAGATTATCGTATCAAAAGGATTCGTAAACAAAAAAACTGGCGGATGGCAACTCTACAAGGCGATGGTATTCAGACAACCATGGCTCCTGCAAACGGAAGGCGCATTCCGGGGTTACCCCTTCAGAACCTTCGTGGGCGATATCTTCATAAACGGATACAGCGATCACCTGCCCGTCTTTCTTTACTTCCTGAAACGGAAATAAGTCCGGAACTGTTCCCTGCACCGGAATGGGTTACTTCTTCTTGTCCTGCAAACAAGCTCTTACTTTTTTGACACAGGAATCCCGCTGCTGATCATCTCAAGGGCTTTTCCGACAACAGGATCCTCGCTGTTCAACACTTTGTAGAGCGCCGTATCTCCGTATTTTATCCGGGCTATACGCGCCTTGATGTCTGTTTTCAGATCCTGATTGTATTTGCCCGATCTGATATCCGCGCGCTTCACACCCTCTTTTTCGCAGAGAGAAAACAGTTCTTCGAGCATGTCGTCGGCAACTGTCCAGCTTCCGACAAACTGATTCTCGTCTGCTGGGAGCGAGCCGGCGTTTTCCTCTTTCCAGCGGGCTACATAGGCAGGAATGTGCATCCTGACTGCCTGGTAGCTGCTGCTGGTAAGCACTGTATCAATTGGAATGAATATGTCCGGGGTGATTCCACCCCCACCGAAAACTACGCGCCCCTGACCAGTGTAGTACCTGGTGCTGTCCGGCTGATGTATCCTGGACGGATCCGTCAGTTCTCCGTTTTTCAGTCGGCGCTCGGGATCGTCTTCGTAATCCGAATCGGATTTGTAATCGCGCTGGATGCAGCGGCCGCTGGGTGTGTAATACCGCGCCACGGTAAGCCGCAAAGCGCCGCCATTGCTGAGCGGATACTGTTCCTGTACCAGTCCCTTGCCGTACGAGCGCCGCCCGATCACCCAGCCGCGGTCCCAGTCCTGTATGGCGCCTGCCACGATTTCACTGGCTGATGCCGACCCTTCATCAATGAGTACTGCCACCTGCTGAATATTAAAGCGGGCCCGACCATTGCTCTTGTACTCCCGCTTGTTTTCTGATCGTCCCTGCGTGTACACGAGCAGTTTTCCCTCCGGAAAAACCTGGCTCAGTATATCGGTAGCCTCCTCAAGGTATCCGCCCGGATTTCCGCGCAGGTCGAGTACCAGATTCTGCAGGCCCTTGTTCTCCGCCAGATTGGTAAGCCCCTCCATGAACTCCTGATTGGTGCGCTCTGTAAAACGGTTCACGCGTATATAACCGGTTTTGTCGTCGAGCATATAGGCTACATCCACACTCTGAACGGGTATCACCGCACGGGTGAGGGTAAAGTAGCGCTGCTCTTTTTCTCTGCCACGCAATATACCCACCTTCACGCTCGTGCCTTTTTTCCCCCTCAGTTTTCTGAAAATAGCGCCGTTATCTATTTTGACACCGGCAATACTTGTGTCATTGATAGAGACAACCTTGTCGCCGGCAAGCATACCTGCGGCCTCGGCAGGTCCGCCTGAAATAGGCGTAATCACGTGCATGGTATCATCCACCATCAGAAATTCTATGCCGATACCCTCGAAACCGCCGCTCATGTCCTCCTCCACCGCCTTCAGTTCGTCGGGAGAAATATAAACGGAGTGGGGGTCGAGTTTGGAAAGCAGATGCTCAATGGCCTCGCGGCGGAGCGTACCGGTACTGACCGAATCAACATACTTGGCATCAACATATTTCAGTATCTCGTCCAGCGGATTCCCGCTCCCGGAGCCCGAGAGACTGAAATGCTGGTCGTAGTGGGGCAGCTTCTGCCCCAGAAACATGCCCAGTGCCAGCGTGAAAGCCAGTATCAGGGGCAGTCTGAAATTTTTTTGGGTTGGGTTGCCGGCACCTTCAGATGTTACTTGTTCGTTTTCCATGCAAGAAATCGGATTATAGTCGGGGTTAGGATTACTTCTTCTTTTTGTTTCTGACGAGTTTCATCTCTTCAATCAGGTGTCCCGCTCCGCCGAATTTGTCAACAATGAACAATACATAACGGATATCCACCATGATATTTCTGCAGATTGCCGGATCGTAGTTCAGATCACTCATCGTTCCTTCCCATACGCGGTCAAAGTTGAGACCAATCAGGTTCCCGCGCGCGTCGAGCGCCGGACTGCCCGAGTTGCCTCCTGTGGTATGATTGGTGCCGATGAAGGCAACCGGCATCTTCCCGTCGGCAGAAGCATACTGACCATAATCTTTTGATTTCCAGAGATCTATCAGTTTCCGGGGCACGTCAAACTCATAGTCGCCGGGGATGTATTTCTCCATCACACCATCCAGATCTGTCTGGTATTCATAACGGACCGCATTGCGCGGAGAGAAGCCGCGTACTTTCCCGTAGGTGATACGGAGCGTACTGTTGGCATCCGGAAAGAATCTTTTTTCCCTGAAGACTTCCATCTGGGCCGCCATATACTGGCGTTGCAACAGATTGATCTGAGGCTGGAGCTCCTGTGTTTTAGGCTGGATATTTTCGGTGTAAATACTGTTCAGCTTGCTCCACAGTTGCCAGACCGGATCATTTTTCAGGGCTTCGACCACTTTGGGCGGACGTTCACCCAGCAGGGCAGTCAGTTTGTCCTTGTCGGGCACCACACTGTTTTTGAACAGGAAAGATGCCAGTTCAGCATACCCGCCATGTCGCGCAGCCTCCGATTTTACATAATCGCCGCCCCACTCGGGCCGGGCTGCGGCCGCGAACATTTCAAGCTGAGCTGCAACCAGTGCCTGATCAACTTCCGCACTGTAATTTTTGAAGGCGCCCGTGAGTGACTCTGCTATCTTGCGCTGCTCCTGCAGGGCAAAAGTCTCTCCGTTGCGGTCGAAAAGAGCAATGATGCCATTCAGGTTAGACACGCGGTCGAACAGTTCATTCCCGCGGAGAATATTTTCAGCATAGTTGTCGCGCGCGAGGAAGTAGGGCTCGGCATCGGCATACAGCTGCCTGAGCCTGGGCAGCAGGTTGACGTATTTATAATTCAGGTCGGGATTTTCGTTTATCCGGCTGGTAAATTCAGCTTCATAGGTCGCTTTTTTCTCCAGTGCCTTGTAGGTCTTCAGACCCTGCATCTCTCCCAGCCATTTTTTCCAGCTGTTGGCAATACCTGCATACTTGGCTACATAGGCAATTTTGACAGCTGGATCCTTTCTCATGTACCCGTCCATCACCTTCAGCACCCTGTCGCGTATAGCCACCTTCTGAGGATCAAGCACTTCACCAATCTGACGAACAGCAGCTTCAGTGAGGTATTCATCCGTACGACCGGGGAAGCCATAAACCATGGTGAAATCACCTTCTGCAGCACCGTCTATCGCGATGGGGAGGAAATGGCGGGGGCGGTAGGGCAGATTGCGGGCTGAATAATCCGCAGGATGCCCGAGGGAGTCGGCGTAGACCCTGAAAATGGAAAAATCGCCTGTATGACGAGGCCATACCCAGTTGTCGGTGTCTGCACCGAACTTGCCGATACTGCTTGGGGGAGCACCTACAAACCGCACATCCCTGAAGGTTTGCGTGACATACAGGTAGTACTGGTTGCCATTATAGAAAGGCCTTACAGAAATCTCTTCCCATTTTTCCTTTTTGGTATTTGCCTTGATCTGGGCGATATTTTTGTCAATCTGCGACTGCCGGTCGCGCTCCGACATACCATCTGTAACCTGCTGGAGTGCCAGTGTTGTCACGTCTTCCATTCTGACGATAAACATGGCGGTAATACCCGGCGCCGGAAGCTCGGAAGCCCGGTCTTTGGCCCAGTAGCCGTTCTCTACATAGTTGTTTTCGAGTGTGCTCAGTTGTTGTATAGCACCAAAACCGCAGTGGTGGTTGGTGAGCAAAAGACCTTCCGGGGAAATCATCTCTCCGGTACAGCCTCCTCCGAACATGCAGATCGCGTCTTTCACACTGGCATTGGCCGGGTGATACAGGTCATCGGCCTCCAGTTTCAGACCCATGGCGCGCATCTCCTTTTCATTTTGCTTTTCAATCAGACTGGGGAGCCACATACCCTGAGCCTGCATCAGGCCCGGTACAAGCAGAAGAAACAGAGGAAGCAGTTTTTTCATAATAATACAGAAAGGATGAGGAGGAATCACTTTATACAGATCACCCGGAACCTGACTCCGTCGTATCTGTTTTCGTCTTTTTCAGCATCAGCAAGCACATCAAGTGCAGCGCGGCGTTTCTCCGGCTTTTCTTTGTCCAGAAAGGAATCAAAGTGGCTGATTTGGAGCACAACACTGGATTTACCTGTCACCTCGAGCGAGCAGAGGCAGTCGAAAAGTGCATCAAGTGTGCCACCGAAATAATCAGGAAACAGCAATATACGTGCGATTGCAGGGTAAAAAGCGCGCAGACTGCGCGCCTTTCGGCCATCAATTTCGGCAACGAAGGTATCGGAAGGGTACGAGGGAGGGATATCGGTAAGATCCATCTTGGCGCAATCCGGTTAGGTTATTACGGGATAGCGAAATCAAAGATAGAGCTAATGTTGTTATCGGAGTTATTTTTTAGACAGTTTTAATACATAACAGCCCGTCCGGCTGCCGGGCTGGCTGCCGGACGGGTGCGTTATATCAGCCGTGCAGTACGAGCATGGGGACCGATGTGTGGTGGGCCAGTGCCCTTGAAACACTCTTGAAGAACAGCTTGTGCAACAGCGTATGTTCATGGGCTACGGTAACCAGTCCGGTAGCATTCACCGACTCCAGGAACAATCCGATGGCCCGTGGCACATTGCTGTCGTGTATATAATGGAAAATATGGGGTATATCGTCCAGTTTGCGTGTGAGATCCATCTCCACGTCCCTGCCGGGCCTGGCAGCACCCGGCTTTTCAATTACATGCACGACCTCGAGCCCCGCATGCTCGATGCTGAGCAATCCTTTGAGCGCACCAATGGAACGCGCATCCGCCTTCATTTTGAAGTCGGTGGCAAATACAAAGCGGGAGTAATTGCGGAATATTGCTCCTTTGGGAATAACGAGCACCGGTCTCCGGCTTCCTACCAGCACACCTCCGGCGGTACTGCCCAGCAGTACACCTTTCAGTCCGGCAGCGCCCGTGGTGCCCATCACGACCATATCGGCATCCAGTTCATCAGCAGCGTGAACAATGGTACTCACAGGAAACCCGACACGGCAGTCAGTTTCGACCTGAACGGACTCAGCCCGGGCATTTTTGAGCAACTTGCGAACCCAAACCTTCATGGCCCTGTTGCGCTGAACCAGGTAGTCATCTATCATGAAGGCGTCGTACATACTGTTGTCAACACCTTCATTCGGAAACACAACGTACAGCGCAACTACCCTGGCTTGCAGTCTTTTAGCCACCTCCAGCGCATAAGTCATTGCGTTGTTGGCGCACTTTGAAAAATCCGTAGGGACGAGAATGGTTTTCATGGCAGCACTTCGTTTTTACTGTGAACGGAAAAAGAAATACCGACTTGCGAACAAACTACTCCTGCTCGCGATAATCAAGCGGATCAACAAACTCGAAATGAACCTGATTATCCTTTGCCTTCGCCTCCTGTTGCTCGAGCGTGAGATCGTCGGTAACAGAGGTTTCCAGCCAGGTATTTCCGGAACGCCTGAACACCTGGACATGGAGGTGATACTCGAGTTCCAAAAGACGTTCAAGCTGCCACACAGGCATTTCAGCCTCTACAAAGAGTTCCTTGTGAATATCCTTGCCATGCGTGAGTTCACCCACCGTAGTTTCTCGTTTGGTGATCATGAATTTGGCAGGACTGCCGGCGTAGGCCTTGTGCGGCTTGGAAAAGAAAACAAGTTTCAGGTTGGGAAATTCGGCAGAAAATTCATCCTGAATCTGGCCTATTGTGAGTTCGGAAGAGACATGCAGTTTCATACTTCATCAGTTTTGTACTGCGAAGGTAAGGGGGGTGGTATCTGCTGCCGATGATCTGGGTCAACAGGGATGGTGACTGCACTCAGAACCGTCTTTTGAGCAGGAAGCGGCGCCCCCTTTCAAGCGTGGATATCTGAGCTACCTCCCATCCTTCGTCGTAGAAGAAATTGAGTCCGTCAACCAGACTTCTGAAATCGAAACGGCGGCCATTGACATCGGTAATGAAGTCTTCCTTTGGATTGTTTTGTCCGTAATCCACCCGGAAGGCACAACGTCCGTCTTCCCTGAACTGGGGATCAACTTCAAGATATTGTCCGGTATTGGATGGCTCCAGCCGGGCGCCCTCCACATATATCTGGGCGTGAAGTGACGAGACGAGAAGGAGCGTAAAAAGGGGTATCAGCGTCTTTTTCATGGTGTTTTTTGATGCAAAGTAAAGGGCACAAAAAGCAGGCTGCACGACTTTAACAGTTTGGTATGAGCGGGCGTTAAATTTGTGTAATCACCTGTTTACCTTTGTACAGTTATTTAACCCGTCCATTTCCCTCGTGTCATTGTCGGGCCTGCACATTACTGTACCTGAAGCTCATCTTTCCCAATGCGATTTTTTACACTTTTCCTCCTCTGTATGCCGCTGCTGGCCTTGTCCCAGAACAAAAAGATAATTGACCACGCTGATGTTCACCGCTGGAAAAAGATTGAACAAAGCAGGGTTTCCAACGACGGGAGCTGGGTTGCGTGGCAGCAATCGCCTGTTTCAGAAGGAGACGCCACTGTGCATCTCTGGAACAGCAAAACTGAAAAAACAGTCGTGTTTGAAAGAGCCTCGGAGCCAAAGCTCAGCGATGACAGCGAGTGGCTGTTTTTCAGAATCAAACCCGCTCTCGACTCGCTGAAAGCCATGCGCCGAAGGAAAATCAAGGAAGACGATCTCCCCAGGGATACGCTGGCTATTTACCGCCTGTCAGATGGAACTATCCAAAAGGTGGCCCGTCTGCGCAATTTCACGGTTCCGGAGAAATGGAGCGGATGGCTGCTGTATCAGGTGGAACCGGAAAAACCTGCCCCTGCCCCCAAAGACACCTCCTCCAAAAAAGAGAAGCCCGTGGAGAAAAAAGGCGGAAAGAAGTCCAAAAAAGAGGATAAAGACAACGGTTTCAGGCTGATAACGCATAATCTGGCCACCGGGAAACCCGATACATTTGCCTATGTGAAGGATTATGCCATTTCCAGAAAGGGTAAACGGGTGATTATCGGAACAACCGGTAAAGGTGATACGCTCACGTTCGGATGTAACCCGGCATGCCTTCAGAATGGCATTTACCAGATTGACCTCGACAAAAACACAATCAAACCGCTGTGGCGCGGCAAGGGTAAATTCTCCCAGCTTTCGCTCGATGACACAGGCGGACAAGCCGCGTTCCTCCTCGATACTGATACGACCAAAGCGCGGATACGACCCTGGCAGGTATGGCACTACCAGTCAGGCGCCGATTCTGCCGCGCTCGTTGCCGACGCAACCACACGAATTCCCGGTATGCAACCCGGCTGGGTAATATCCGAACACGCCAAACCCGCTTTTCCGGAAAACGGGTCGAGGCTGTACTTCGGTATCGCTCCCCCACCCGTCCTGAACGACACCACCCTCCTCCCCGAGGAAATCGTCAGCGTGGAGGTGTGGTCATGGACAGAAAACAGGCTATACACGCAACAGGAAGTGCTCATGGATGCCGAAAAGAAACGCAGTTACACCATTGCATGGTACCCGGGTAAAAATCGCTTCGTCCAGCTGTCCTCGCCGGAGATGCCGGAAGTTCGCTTTCAGGATCAGCGAGATGCCAGCCTCGCCCTTGGCTTCACCGAGGAGCCATACGCAAAACTCATTTCATGGGAAGGGGTGGCTCACAGGGATATCTACGCCATTGACCAAAATACAGGCGACAAAACACTCATTATCAAAGATGTGCGCTGCAATCCGCGTGTTTCCCCTTCCGGAAGGTATATCTACTGGTGGAGCGACATGGACACCGCATGGTATGCCTGGAGCTCTTCAGCCGGCACCCTGAGGAAACTCACCGACAATCAGACTGTACCTTTTTACGACGTGGAAAATGATATTCCGGACTATCCCAATGAGTACGGACTGGCAGGGTGGCTCGACAATGACGAGGCTATGCTTGTTTACGACCAGTTTGACATCTGGAATATTGATCCTGCCGGCAAGAGAAAGCCGGTGAAAATCACCAGCGGAAGGGAATTTCAGATTACTCACCGGTATATCAGGCTCGATCCCGAAGAACGCAGCATCCGTCCCGGCAGCAGGCTCTTCATTCATCAGTCGGTTGAAAGTACCAAAAATACCGGTTATGCCTGGCTCGATCTGAAAACAGGCAATGTAACACCAATTTTCAGGGGGAATACTTCGGTGAACAAAAATCCGCTCAAAGCGCGCGACAAAAACTGTCTGGTGTTCACCCGTGAAAATTATCAGGTATTCCCCGATCTGCAATACATCTCTGATGCGGGAAATTATGAGCTGAATACAGAAAAACGCGTCAGTAACGCCAATCCACAGCAATCTGAGTATAACTGGGGAAGTATAGAACTGGTGGAGTGGACATCCCTTACCGGCGAGAAACTGCGCGGACTGCTGGTGAAACCCGATGGCTTCGATCCGGCCAAACAATACCCCATGATTGTCAATTTCTACGAGCGTGTATCCGACGGACTGCATACCCATCGCGCTCCGGACTTCCCGCGGTCGCAGGTGAACTTTACAATTTATGCCAGCAAGGGTTACCTGATTTTCAATCCGGATATCACCTACAAGACCGGATATCCGGGCGAAAGTGCCTATGATGCCATTGTGAGCGGCGTAACCGCCCTGATGAACAAAGGATTTGTTGATCCCAAAAGGATTGCACTGCAGGGCCACTCATGGGGCGGCTATCAGGCTGCCTATCTTATCACACGCACGAATATGTTCGCATGCGCGGAAGCAGGTGCGCCTGTGGTGAACATGACCTCCGCTTACGGGGGCATCCGGTGGGAGTCAGGCCTCAGCCGGGCCTTTCAGTACGAACATACACAAAGCCGTATTGGAGGTACCCTTTGGGAGTACCCGGACCGATTCCGGGAAAACTCTCCGCTTTTCAGCCTCGACAAGGTAAATACACCCGTCCTGATTCTGCACAACGACAAGGATGGAGCTGTTCCGTGGTATCAGGGCATAGAAATGTACTCCGCCCTCCGCCGGCTGGGCAAGCCAGCGTGGATGCTGAACTATAATGATGAGCCGCACTGGCCCGTAAAATTGCAGAACAGAATGGACTTCCAGCGCAGAATGCAACAGTTTTTCGATTACTACCTGATGGGGGCTCCCATGCCTGTATGGATGGAAAGAGGTGTGCCGCCAGTGGAAAAGGGAATTCGCCAGGGTTTTGAGAATACAACCGGCAACTGATTTTTCGCCAGCGCTGCCCGACCATATACAATCCGTCGGGCAGCGCTGGCAATCCTTTTTTTAACAACATTTTTACGAAAAAACAAAATTTTAGTTGTTAATATACATTAATTTTATGTATAATTAAAATAAAGTTTTGCAAATATATCTACTTTTGCAATTCACATCTTTATCCATCCGGTCCATGCGACCAGTTCAAACCATCTTTTCATGAGACACTTGTTAATTCTGCTCGCCATTATGGCAAGCACGGCTTCATCTTTTTCCCAGAAAGTAGATCTTGACAAGGAGACAATTCCTGTAAGCTACCTGAGGCTCCCGAAAGACCCACTCCCGGACAGCTATAAATTTTTCAGTTCCATCGTTTCGTCCAGACCGAATGATTTGCCTTCTATCGGACTGAGTGAGGCCACGATACAGAAATATCTGGTTGTACCGGGCTACACCAGACTGCAGACAGGTGGCGACTTCAACCTTGAACTCACTATTGAAGATTTCAAATATGAAGGCACCACCGATATTCAGACAGAAAAAAAGACCAGCAAGGATAAAAACGGCAAGGAGATAGTTACCACGACTTATAAAGCCGTAGTCAAATATGTTCAGCCTGTTGCACTCAAGATCCGCAACAAGGAGGGCAATACCCTGCTTGAAAAAAAATGGAATGAGACCGCCCAGGAGTACAAATCCGGTGAATATGCCAACTACAAGGACGTGGACGCATTCGTCAAGAGCGGCATGGCGCGCGAAATTTCCAAAAAACGCCAGGAAGAGACGCTTCGTCTGATGGCAGACATACAGCGCCAGATTGCCCAGAAATACGGTTACACCCCGCTGAAAGACAAAACCGAGCTCTGGATTCTCGACTCCGAGAAACACCCGGACTACGCAGGTTTCCAGCAGGCATACAAAACTGCCCAGACTGCTTTTGGCACTATGCGCTCGGAAGCACCGGTTGACTCCGTCGTTCTGCTCGCCAAACCGGCATTTGATTACTTCAGCGGACAAATTGACAAGTACAATCCGGAAGAAAAAGGTCAGAAAAAGCTGAAGTACGCCTGTCTGTTTAACCTGGCTCAAATGCATTTCTGGACGGAGAATTACAAGGCTGCTACCGATTACGCCAATCAGGTGATTGCCAACGACTACGACCCGAAGGATGGCAAGCGACTGCTCGAAGACATTGCTGATGTACAGGCATCACTCGAAAAGTGCAAGAAATCTACCCGCCACTTCGCTGTGGTGGTGGATACTGTTGCTGAAGAAAAAGCCAAAGAAACCGTTTATGACAGCGACAAATCGCTGCGCGTGGAGGCATACAAAGACGAACAGAAAGGCGTTAGCGCGTCAACTGTCGAAAAAGTCGGCAAAATTGTTTACACCAACGGAAAGGAAATCAATGGCTCATTCCTGATGGATGGCCCGACCCGCTTCTTCAACGACAAGGCCAATACGCGATTCGCTACAGAATCTGAAAATTCAGCCGTGGCCTACGTACCCGATTTCTCCAAACTGAGCAGCTTCTCTATCGGTGAAGACCTGTACCGCTGTATTCCGTTCAAATCAGCCCTTTCTGCACAGATTGGTGGCAAACCCTCTGTAGAGATCATGCAGGTGGTGTATGAATCTCCCAAAGTGGTTATCTACCTGGCTTACACAGGTGACCGCAGGAGTGTGGCTTTCCCGGCGGAATACGCCATCCTGAAGGTGAAAGACAATGAAATGATCAGTCTGAGCGGCCTGAAATTCGCGCTGAACCTCGACAAGGGTCTGCAGAAAGAGTTTGCTGACTGCAAACCGGTTATCGAACAGATTGGGAAGGACGGATTCAAGCGCAATAATACTTCCATGGCTGAACTCGGCAAACTGCTCGACAGCTGTTTCTGATACTAACCGTATGACCGTTTTCAAAAACGGGTGTACGATAAAGAGGCTTCTGAATAACAGTCCGGAAACAGACTTTATTCAGAAGCCTCTTTTTATTATAATCACCCGCTTTCCCGGGTTCCACGGGTTAAAACTTGCGAGAACAAGTCACTTTTGACTCGGCGGAAGTATGCTGAACACGCACCTACCTGACAATCGCAGGTGCTCCGACCGATACTCCGGTCGGAGCCAGTTGTTCAGGCATATAAACATCCAGCGGACGAATCAGTCGCCCGTCGGGCCAGAAACCCATGAACCGCTGACGCGGTGTAGCACCGAATGCCACATCGCCGTAGCGGCCATTCCGGGTATATTCCATCAGGGCATCTGCGAGTTTCCAGTAACAGTTAAAGTCCACCTCGTTGAGTCTGGATGTCTGGAAAACGCGCTGGGCCGTATAATTCCTCACTCCGGTGTCGAAGTCGAGATCGTAGCAGTAGGGCTCAGAATGGGTGGCGAGTATTCCCTTTCGCCGGCTGTAGTCAATATCACGGCGCTGTACTATAAAGTTTCTGTTGGGGGTGTTTACCGCTGTGTTAAAGACCAGCAGTCCGAATGCAGCGCCGACCACGTAGTCATCTTCCCCCACAATTACCAGCAGGTTCAGGTCGTCGGGCAGGCCGGAATAGTCTTTCAGCCTCGCACCGTTGAAGGGCCCGCTGCCGGGCTCTGCCAGCAGCATGGCATCCGGCTTCGGAATCCGGTATTTTTCCCAGTTGACTCCCAGATTGGCTGCGGTTACGCCTCCGTACGAATGACCAATATACGTAACCTTCGACAGGTCGGGCTTTACATGATCGTCGGAGTGCTGCAACAGTGCAATCGCATCCCGGATGCCCTTTGCTGCATTGTCGGGGAAGCCGGAAGGACGCGGCCACACCAGATTTTTCTGGTATCTTGGAAAAATAACGATATTGCCTTTGGCCACCAGGTGCTTGATCCACTTGCCGTAAGCCATAGGGTTATAAGCTCCGTAGCCGTGAAGGAAAACCACTACCGGCGCCGATTCAGGTCGGGGTGATTCGGGCTCATACAGCCAGAAGCCATCTGCACGGGTAGCACCATCGTACACGGACACATGCGTGTGCGCGTAATCGGCGCCACCGGGGCCCTCGGTTGGCTGACCAGTGTAGGGGGTTCCCTGCGCTGCGGCAAAAACCCCTTTGAAGACAATAGTTGAGAAAGATAGAAAACGAAACATAGGCAACAAAAACAGATCTCGCTGTAATTTGTTGCCTGTCAAGCTGTTAACGAAAGCCAAAAACTGAAAAAACGTTCTACTTCTTTGCTTTCGGCTTTGCTTTGGGCTTTGCCTTTGCTTTGGGTTCGAAAGCATCGGGTATTTCCTTTTTGATGATAGCCTTCACATCTTCCAGCGTGAGCGTCCGCGCCTGATCAGAGGTCATTTTGGCTCCTTCAATCCGGGGCAGGTTTACAACCGCCTTTGCGAACTTGATGTACGGACCCCAGCGACCGTTTTCAACGGAAATGCTCTCTTCGGGCCAGTGGTGGATATAGCGGTTAGCCTCCTTGTCTATTTTTGCTTCGATGAGTTCGACAGCCTGTTCAGGCGTCAGGCGGTCGAAGTTGTAGCGCGCCGGAACATTGATGTACAAATCTGCCCACTTGATAAAGGGGCCGAATTTGCCTTTTCCCTTGGTATATGGCACGTTCTGATAGGTACCGAGCGGGCGATCTGCCTCGATCTTGGCCTTCACCAGTTCAACAGCCTTTTCCAGACTGATTTCATACGGATCTTCGCCTTTGGGGAGCGATATGAATCCGGCAGCGTATTTGACATAGGGACCATAGCGGCCTGTGTTCACCTCAACCGTTTCCCCCTCATATTCACCCAGTACACGAGGCAGCTGGAAACAGGACAGGGCGTCTGAAAGAGAAAGCGTTTCCAGCGTCTGGCCCGGTCGCAGATTGGCGTAGCGGGGTTTTTCAGATTTGCCCAGCTCTTCGCCGGTACCGATCTGAATAACGGCGCGGCCCAGACTGCTCATGCGGACGAGGACGGTGCGGCCCGTTTCGGGGTCCACTCCGAGAATTCGCTCGCCGCTGGCGCGCTCAGCCTCCTTGAGGGTTTTTTCCACGTCACTGTGGAAAGGACGATAAAAATGATCAATCATTTTGGACCATTCCTTCTTACCCTCGGCAATATCATCGAATTCACGCTCCACGCTGGCGGTGAAACCGTAATTCATGATTTTATTGAAATGTTCCTCCAGAAAATCACTTACAATCATACCCATATCAGTCGGGTACAGCACGTTTTTGGTAGCTCCGGTGATTTCTTTGTCGGTACGTTTGCTGATCAGGTCGCCCTTGAGGGTCAGCACCTGAAAAGTTCTGGTTTCGCCCTCCCGGCTGTCTTTCACCACATACCCCCTGTTGGCTTCCATAATTTTTGAAATGGTAGGGGCATAGGTACTCGGGCGGCCGATGCTCAGTTCTTCGAGCTTTTTAACCAGTCCTGCCTCTGTGTAGCGGGCGGGCGGGCGCGTGAAGCGTTCGGTAGCCACCATATCGTCGAGATCGAGCAGCTGGCCTTTGACGAGCGGCGGCAACATACCCTGTGTTTCTTCTTCCTCCTCATCGGTACTTTCAAGGTACAGTTTCAGAAAACCGTCGAACTTGAGCACCTCTCCTTCTGCAACCAGCGCCGTGCCGGGCTGGGTACTGATGGCAATATTCACCGTTGTTTTTTCCAGTTCTGCGTCTGCCATCTGAGAGGCCAGTGCCCGTTTCCAGATCAGTTCATACAGGCGTTGTTCGTCGCGGTTGGCGCTTACACTCTGTCTTTCAAAGTAGGTAGGGCGGATAGCCTCGTGCGCTTCCTGTGCCGACTCGTTTTTGGTTTTGAAGCGCCTCTCCTGATGATAGCGGGCACCAAACTGCTCAACAATTGCAGCGCCCATAGCCTGTATGGCTGTTTCCGAGAGGTTCGTGGAGTCGGTACGCATATAGGTAATGAAACCTTCCTCGTACAGCTTCTGAGCAACCGACATGGTCCGGTTTACCGAGAATCCCAGTTTTCTGCTGGCCTCCTGCTGAAGCGTTGATGTTGTGAAGGGGGGAGCCGGTTTTCGGCGGGTTGGGCGCACCTCGATATTTGAGACACTGAATTTTGCCCCGACACACTTCTGAAGAAAGGCTTCTGCTCCGGCAGCATTTTCAAAACGACCCGGACTTTCGGCCTTGAACGTAACGACCTTGCCCTGCGTGTTTTTGGCAAAGAACTGGGCTACTATCCTGAAATAGGGGGTGCTGTTGAACTGTTGGATTTCACGCTCGCGCTCTACAATCAGCTTTACGGCTACCGACTGTACCCTGCCGGCCGATAACTGACCTTTTACTTTTTTCCAGAGCAGACTGCTGAGTTCCCATCCGACCAGGCGATCGAGTACCCTGCGTGCCTGCTGGGCATTTACCAGATTCATGTCCACCGTACGGGGCTGTTGAACAGCGCGCTGTATGGCGGGCTTGGTGATTTCGTGAAAAACGATGCGCCGCGTTGTGACAGGATCGAGCTTCAGCACTTCGCACAAGTGCCAGCTGATGGCCTCTCCCTCGCGGTCTTCGTCGGTTGCGAGCCATACTTCCGATGCCTTGGCTGCATTTTCGCGGAGTTCCTTGACAGTGCGAAACTTGTCTTCCGGTATGACGTAATTGGGACGATAGCCGTGATCCACGTCCACACCAAGGTCGTTACCCTTGATCAGATCACGGATGTGGCCGTAGGATGATTTTACGGTAAAGTCAGCGCCAAGGTATTTTTCAATTGTTTTGGCCTTGGCCGGCGATTCCACTATGAGGAGTTTTTTTGACATCGTAGTAAAGACGGGGATGATGGGGCAATGCTGCAAAAATCAGACCGCAAAAGTACACGGATTTTGAGGTATGCAAGTTTTACAGCAAAAAATTGCAAGCAGGTGGTTAGCACCGGCGACAGACAGACAGCCGTTCGAACTGCGAAAAACGCACTCCATTGCAGTAATAAGCGGGTTTTTATCCGCGTGAAAGCTCCGCCACCACGATCCAAAATACTTGTTAATAACCAGAATTTTTATACTTGAGTGGCGTCATCTGGACGTGTTTTTTAAAAAAATTATTGAAATGTGTGGTCTCGGAGAATCCGAGTGCCCAGGCTATTTCCGACACGTTCCAGTTACTTTGCCTGAGCAGGATACCTGCTTCTCTGACCAGCCGCTCTGCGATCAGCGATGAAGTTGTTTTGTGTGTAACCGCTTTCACAGCGCGGTTAAGGTGATTGACATGTACGGTAAGTTGTCGTGCAAAATCAGATGGCGTACGCAAACGGATTTGACGATGCTCATCGTCTATGGGAAACTGGCGTTCCAGCAACTCCAGAAACAGCGATGCAATTCGTGCGGATGCATTTGCGGGACGCGACAGAGCATTCGCTGATGGACTCATTTTCATCGCAACATGTACAATCTGCAGCATCAGGTTGCGCAGAACATCATACTTATAGGTGTAGTCTGATTCAATTTCCGTGAAAATACGGGTATAGACTTTACTTATTTCTTCATATTGTTCGTCCGACAACTCAAAAACATGGGTTCCTCCGGGCTGAAATACATGATACTGCAGGATATTTCCGTAATTAAGAAAGAAAGCATGGTTAAACACACAGAATACTCCGCTGCTGATGTGTTCTGTGGTATCCCATTTGTAAGGTATCTGCGGATTGGAGAAAGTGAGTGCCTGTTTGTGTACAGGAATTACTTTATCGGCGTAGTGAATATTTCCTGATCCCCTGACAAGCATAACCTTGAAGTAGTCACGCCGGCTGTAGGGAACAGGCCGCGCAGATTTTCCTATGTATGGTTCCAGTTTAAAAACATTGAAATGCCCTGCCCCGTCTTGCAGACCTGCTGGCACTTGCCCAATCTTGTTCCTGTAAAAATCCGTGATGGTTTCCATTTGGCTCATGAGCTGTTTTTTCATCTCTTTTTGACGAATTTGTTGCCAAAGTTATATACCAGCGAGATATTCCACACGAAGTCTTTGGAAACAATGGAGGATTTGATTTTCCTGTTTGCAATCAGTGAGACAGACAGAGGGAAACCCTGCCTGGCGAAGAATACGGTGGCAGAGGCATATAGCCCGCTTTTATCGTCCATTCCAAGATAATAAATCTGAGGGAATAACTTCATGTAATACTGTTCGCCGAGACGAAGATTTGTCAGGTAAACATTCAGGGCGAGAAACAGATTATTCTTCACAACGCCGGTTTCAAGTCCCCTGGAGTAGAGTATATAAGGCCCAAATCCGATGTTTTTCGCCGGGTAATATGCAAGATTCAGCTCGCCGGCAAGATAGCGCTGGGCTACAAACCCCTTCAGCTCCTGTCCGTTCCGTATGATCGGTGTTTCCCTGAAAACAACAGCCGGGTGCAGGCCAGTCCCAATTCGCAACTTATTGGTATTTATCAATCTGTAACGCCACCAAAAAATGAAGGACCACGGCTGCCCTTCCAGACTGAATCTGAATTGCGGTTCAAAAGTAAGACGTTCACCCCCTGCATTTAATTCGATTATCGTTGCTGGCTTCCCCAGCGAGAATGTAGGAATGAGGGAGATGCCGTTGTTGGTAGCATTAACAGCTCCGTTGAAGTGATACTCAGGTCCGGAGTCGCTTGTTACCTGGGCACTCAGGCAACTGGCAGCCATGAATAATACAACTAAAATCGAAACAGGCCGGACGACCCCGTTCAGGGCGCCGTCCGGCCTGTTGAAATGAATGGGAAAGCTGAAATTCATACTTTTTGCTGATAAAACTCAGCACAAAGATGCCCGGTATTGACGGACTGCAACTAACGCCAGTCAGACAAAAAGTTACGAAAATCAAACAATGGTATCAACGCACCAGCGTTACATAGCCCTTGTATTCATGTGGTTCACCGCGGGGCCCGGTGAAGCTGACTACATACACGTACACGCCCGGGGGGGCATTCCCGCCGGTATTGCTCACCCGGCCGTTCCAGGCATCATCCGGATTATCGGTTTCAAATACCAGTTCGCCCCAGCGACTCCATATTGCCATACGGAAGCCAATTGCACCTTCCAGATATCCCTTGCCCTGGAAACCGTCGTTTTTACTGTCGGCATTGGGTGTGAATGCATTGGGCATGTACCAGCGTACCTCGGGTCGGATATCCAGAACTTTGGTCAGACTGTCTTTGCAGCCTTCCCGGTGCGTAACAATCAGACGAACAGAGGTGAGGCCGGTATCGGTGAATGTGTAGGAGGGATTTTGCTGAATAGTGGTGTAGTCACTGCCTATTTGCCAGTTCCAGAAGGCAGCGTCCCTGGACTTGTCGGTGAAACTCACCGTGTTGTTGAAAGTAGTGAGACCACTTTCCGGAGAAAATGTAAAATCGGCAACCGGCCGCGGCTCTACGCGAATCAGGTTGAAAAAGGTGTCTGAAATCATGCAGCCTATCGGAGAGGTGATGGCGACACTGACATCATATACGCCCTGCTCTGTGTAAACGTGCGTCGGGCTGATTACACCACTGGTGTCGCCGCCATCGCCGAAAGTCCATTTAATATCATAGGTTTCATCTATGGGTTTGGACAGGTTGTCAAAAAAAATGTAGGCGGGATAGCAGCCCAGGTAACTGTCGGGTCGAATCACAATGATGGGCGGCGCGGGAACATAGTTGATTGTTTTGGTCACCGCATCCGAGCAGATATTGGCATCCACCACAAACAGAGTTACCGGATGCTGACCGGGAATATCATACAGATAGGAAGGGTTTTGCTCGGAGGAGGTCGGCGCACCGGGCACTCCGAAGTCCCAGAACCAGGATTTGACACCTGCTTCGCTGGAGGAAAGGTCGGAAAATACCACCGGACCGGCTACGCAGGTATCATAGGTGTAAGAGAAATCTGCATTCACTTCCGGAAAAATATTCACCAGAATATTGGCCGTATCGCTGCAAGATCCGCCACTCGGGTTCAGTATCAGCCTTCCTGCGTACAAACCTGTGTCCGGGAAGGTAAATGTCGGGCTCCACACCGACGAGTTGGTAGCAATCGAGTCCTTCATGTCAAACTCCCACCTGAAGTTGCTGATGAACTGCTGCTGACCGCTCAGGTTGGTGAACTTGACCGTATTGGAACCACAGGATTTAATCAGGTACTGTTCCGCGACGAGCTTGGAAGAATCTGTCTCGATCCGGGTGAACACATCGGGCTGACAGTCGGCCACGTTGAACTGGAATTCCCTCCTGATAGTAGAGAGTAATTGCCCGTTGCGAAATTCACTGACACATACACCTACTACGAACTGGCCGAGCAGAAGGGGTGTACCGGTGATAAAGCCCGTTGTCTGGTTGATGGCAACCACCGGATTGCCGCCCATTGGCTTGTCGGGTGTATAAACCGGCACAGCAAACGGGATAATATCAAAAGGGGGGCCGCACGAGGGGTCGGGTTTGGCTCCGTCGCAGGAGAACAAAGCGGGGCCCTGGGTTATATTTCCGCCACCGGCATACGGTGCACAAAGTTCATAGAGCAACAAATCACCATCCGCATCTGTGGCCGAGTTATTAATATCGAGTGGCAGGTTATTGCAAATAATCGTTGGTGGGAAGTCATTGAATCTGGGGCTGTCGTTTTTGGCTACCTGTGCTTCATAAGTCAGTTCAACGGCATAGGTCGCCCCTATTGAACCAGGATTGATGATGTTTGTGATACTTTCGTTCCGGCAGCAACGCTGATAAACGATGAA
>CAIYFY010000371.1 GCA_903925535.1 uncultured Bacteroidota bacterium
ATGTTTATTCATGGTCAGGTCCGAACAGTTTCAGTTCAACAGTACAGAACCCGCCCGCTTTTTCGGCGGTGGCGGCATCGGCTGGCACTTACGGGGTCACAGTAACCACCCAGGGTGGCTGCGTGTCAACAGTTACCGGAGATGTTGTGGTGAACACCCTGCCTGTTGTAGTGGCAAGCGGTTTGTCATCTGTATGTCTGGGTAGCAATATTGAACTGGGTTCTTCCACTTCGGGTGGAAAAACACCATATTCCTACCTGTGGTCGGGACCGAACAGTTTTGTATCCACTAGTGCTGTACCGGTTCCTTTTGCAGCAAGTACAGTTGCCACGGGTACTTACACCGTGACGGTTACCGATGCAAATGGATGTACATCGAGCAGCACCCGTGTTGTCACGGTTTCCACTACCGGTGTTGCCCCTGCAGTGAGTACAACTGGAAACAGTCCGGTTTGTGCAGGGTCTTCCATTACCCTAACTTCATCCGCAGCGGGTGGTACAACCCCGTACACCTACAACTGGTCCGGACCGGCAGGATTTTCGTCGGTAGCACAGAATCCGGCACCTTTTTCTGCTTCGGCAAGTTCGGCGGGTACATACACGGTTACTGTCACTACCGCGAGCGGGTGTGCAGCCACGGCAACCCGAATTATTCAGGTGAACACCAGACCTGCAGTCAGCGCCGCATCCGGTTCACCGGTATGTTCCGGCAGCACAGTCCTGCTTACTTCCACTGCCCAGGGCGGTTCGGGGGGGTATTCATTTGCCTGGACAGGCCCGTCGGGCTACACTTCATCATCGGAGGATCCTGCAGGTTTTACGGCGTCTCCTTCCACGGCTGGAACATACACTGTATCAGTTACCGATGGCAACGGGTGTACCGGAGCGGCCACCACGGTTCTGGCCGTATCTACAGCACCGGCGGTTGCCGTTACGACCGGGCCGACGTGTCTGAACAATAGTCTGGCGCTTAATGCCACTGCAAGCGGCGGAACACTTCCATATACTGCCTACGCGTGGTCGGGCCCCAACTCCTTCACTTCAACCTCGGAAGATCCGGCTCCATTTCAGCTTGATGCAACGTTTGTGGGTACCTACACGGTCACCGTTACGGATAATGCAGGTTGTACTGCCACGGGAAGTAAAACTGTCTCTGGCAATAGTAATCCTGCCATAGCTGCGGCTAGCTCCGGTACGGTATGTCAGGGAGGACAGATCACCCTGTCTTCCACGCCACAGGGTGGCACAGGAGCGGGTACCTATTCATTTTTGTGGACGGGGCCTGCGGGTTCCGGTTACTTTGCAGCATTTGAGGATCCGTTGTCGTTTACCGCCGGTATCAACTCGGGTGGTGTTTACACAGTAAAGGTTACTGACAGCAATGGCTGTACCGGCACAGGTGTAACCACCGTATCTGTCAGTCAGGTACCCGTGGTGTCAGCCTCCAATAACGGACCATTATGCCAAAATTCAACGGCCCTGATTACCTCTGCTGTTACGGGTGGTTCCGGTAGTTACAGCGGATACCTGTGGAGCGGGCCGCTGGGTTTTGCTTCCACGAGTGCCAATCCTGCCGGCTTTATGGTTAATTCTGTCAGTCAGGGAGGCTATTACAACCTGACAGTCACTGATGCGAATGGTTGTACATCCACAGCATCCACGAGCCTGGCCGTTTCCAGCAATACAGCACCTGCCGTGGTTACAGGTAGTAATTCACCTGTTTGTACCTCTGGCTTGCTGAGTCTGGTTTCAACACCTTCAGGCGGTTTGGGTATATATTCATACAGTTGGGCGGGTCCGGCAGGCTTTACATCCAGCACTCAAAATCCTTCGTTATCATCACTGACTGCTGCCAATGGTGGTACATACACCGTAACGCTCACTGATGCGAGCGGCTGTACGGCTGTATCCTCCACGGAGGTATCTCTGACGGGTGCAAGCCTTTCAATTACCAAAACGGATGTTGCCTGTGCGGGTGGAAATACAGGAAGTGCTACCCTTGTGCATACAGGCGGAATGCCTCCCTACACCTATCTGTGGAGCAATGGTGGAACTTCGTCAACGATCTCAGGTCTTACTGCAGGCACATATACCGTGACTGTCACACCACTCGGCGGTGGCACCTGTACGCAGACTATCAGTACACAGATTAATCAGGGTTCTGCTTTACAAATAACCCTGGCATCCTCTACGGCTGCCTGCGGAGGTGCAAATGGTACCGCGACGGTAAGTGCCACAGGCGGTAGTTTGCCATACACATACAAATGGCCTGCATCGGCCGGGAACCAGACTACTGCCACCGCTTCCAGTCTGTCCAGTGGAAGCTATACCGTTACGGTAACGGATAATTCCACGTGTGCCGGTACGCTGGCAGTTACCATTACCTCCGGCGTGGGTACCACTATCAATACCATTTCAGATAAAGGACCGATTTGTCCGGGAGCCATTGCAAGCTCTACCATTTTATCTTCCAGTCCTCCAAACGCTTCTACTGTCTATACCTGGACTGGAGGGGCAACGGCCGGGCTGGTTAACGGTACCAGTTCCGGTTCCGGTGCGCTGATTCCATCCTTTACTTCGGGATTTACGGAGGGATCATACATCGTGACGGTAACTGCCAGTCTGAACAGTTGTGCTTCTACCACAACATTCACCATTGTACTGCAGGACGAAACGCCTCCAGTGATATCAAATTGTCCGCCCGGTCTGACTTTCAATAACACGTCAGGTCTGTGTTCGGGAGTTATTTCCTGGTCTCCCCCCACGGCAACCGATAATTGCGGTTCTCCGCTGGTTACCCAGAATGGCGGACCTGCTCCGGGGGCAACACTCGCTGTGGGAAATACGCAGACTGTTTCGTACACAGTCAGCGACAATGGAGGTAATAATGTTATCTGTACTTTCACCGTAAAAGTATCGGATACTGAACTTCCAACGCTGGCTTGCCCGGCACTTCCATCCACATTGGGTACCAATAGCGGCGATTGCAGCTATACAGTTTCCGGTACCGGATTCGATGCCACTGCGTCCGACAATTGCGGGCTTAAAACAGGTGCCGCTGGTCTTTCATATACTGCTACAGGTGCTTACTCCGGTACAGGTACAAAACTGGCTACAGTTGCGTTGCCTCTGGGTACTACCACTTTCACCTGGACGGCGGCAGACGCGTACGACAATATTGGCACCTGCGTCAGAACTGTTACGGTTGTTGATGATGATGCTCCGGTAATCACCTCTTGTCCGCCCGGTCAGCTTATGTACACATCATCCAACGGAGCGGGTGATTGTTCGGGATTTTTACCGAATTTTCTTACCACACTGGTGGCATCGGACAACTGTACTTCATTTGCCAATCTGACCAAAATTCAAAATCCGGCTGCAGGAACTGTCTTCTCAGGTATTCATGGTGATAGTCAGGTGGTGGGGATCACTGTGTTTGATCAGGCTGGTAACTCAACTTACTGTTCGACGATTGTTACTATTGCGGATGATGAAAAACCTGTTTTCGTTAATTGCCCGACTATCATTAATCTCAACAATGATGTGGATCAATGCGGTGCCAATGTGTTTTTTACAGCACCCGGCGCTACGGATAATTGCTTCGGACAGATTGTTGTCACGCAAATAAGCGGTACAGTACCCGGAACGTATATCCCTGTCAATATGCCTCATCCCATTTCGTTCAAGGCGGAAGATATTGCCGGGAATATTGAATATTGTCAGACTACCATCGTCGTCAATGATATGCAGTCACCTGTACTCGTCTGTCCGGCAGGCGTTCAGGATTTTGATGCGAGTGCTTCCTGCAATTACACGGGTACGGTACCGTTAAATGCCTCTGCGACGGATAACTGCGGTATTGCGTCGCTTTCAAACAATCTGAACAATACGAACTCTGTGGTCGGCTATGTATTCCCCCTGGGCAATACGGTGGTAACCTGGACTGCCTCCGACATCTACAATAATACGCAGACCTGCTCGTACACTGTTCAGATTACCGATCATACAGCTCCGGTTATCAGCGTTTGTCCGCCCGACCGTATGGTAAATACCAGTTCAAACGGCACGGGTGATTGCACGGGCCCTGTTTCCAACTTACTGGGGGAGCTGGTGGTTGCTGATAATTGTACCAGTGATGGCAATTTGTTAAAAGTGCAGTCTCCTGTAGCGGGTTCGGCGAGTTGAAAAGTGGACCATTGTGTTGTGGTTTGTGTTCGCTTAATGCAGGCTCTCATATTTGTTGTAATCAGTGCCTTGGTGTTCCTAAGGCAGGAG
>CAIYFY010000372.1 GCA_903925535.1 uncultured Bacteroidota bacterium
AAAACACCGGGAACCTGTTAAAACAACTCCAAAACCGGAAGTTGTCTGGTTTCACCCCTCCGGGGCTTTCAATATTCGAGGAGGCGTTTTGCTATTAACATTTCGCTCCTCCGGAGCTGGATGCGCTCACGGCGTACAGGGCGGCCAGGGTAATAGTTTGCCTGGTTTTGATTAACCGCAGAGTTTCGCAGAGGGAACCGCAGAGGGCGCAGAGTATCATTCTCTGCGCAACTCTGCGGTTAAAAAAACAAGGCTGCGATACTATTCACAGCGGTCTGCACCGGAAAAAAGTGTCCGGAATACGTGTACACACATCGCGCGTAAAAAGAGGGCGGGATACCTGAAGGTAGCGCTCACAAGTACCCCGATTTTTACATAAAAGAACATATCTCGTCATTCCAGCGAAGGAGGAACCTCACAGGGACTTCATCTTCTCACGCAGACAAATGACCAAAGTCATTATTTTATACGCACCAAACAGCGTACCTTGGTGATAAATTAACTCAGTGACGATGAAAAGAAATACCCCTGTTGCCGGAATTATGACCCGCGAGCCGCGCTATGTTAAACCCACCGACAGTCTGGAGCGGGTACGGCATATTTTTGAAGAATACGGGTTTCACCACATACCAGTTGCAGAATCAGGTAAACTTGCCGGTATTGTCTCCTACAACGACTACCTGAGAGTACTCAGAAACCTGTTGCACGAATCACACGATCCGAAAGCTGTAACCAGGCTGCTCCATGAAACCCTGGTTGCAGATGTCATGACAAGTGAAGTATATTCACTGCAGATGAACGATACCCTGGAAACTGCCGTGCAACTGTTTCACGCTCATCAATTTCACGCCCTGCCCGTGGTGGATGAGGCGGGTCACCTGACGGGAATAATCACCACCAGCGATCTGATGAAGGTACTGGAGGAAATTATTGCTCCGGAGAAGTCGTATAATGAGTAAACCAGAAGGTATCATTCAGCCGGCTTGCTCCGGCTGAATGATACTGCAAATTCCTACCTCCACCCCGACAACAGGGCATTCATGCCGCAAAGCGTGACAAACCAGTAGCCCGTGTGTACAGCCACGTAGGTCAGGCTGCGCCTCTCAAATACCGCGTTGATTCCCAGTAGCGGAAGCACCACAAACAGCGTCAGAGCAAAACCGTGCGCCACTCCGTGCTGCCAGGTAGTCCAGTCGTGCGGCTGATCGTTGAAGTCAAGGGATGTCTGATGAACGTCCATGAACTGAAGTCCGCACCAGAGTGAGAGCATCAGTGACATCACATAGACTGCCAGCATCAGTACCGGCCGGGGGCCACCCCGCAACGATTCCTGTGTGAAGCCGTTGGTTCGCATCCAGATTTCTCCGAATGTTTTGGGATGATAGTAAATGAAACCAAAGAAAACAGGCATCAGGGAAGCAACAAATACTGCTGCAAAGTTCAATTTGTCCATAGTTCAGGTGCTTTTTTGTGTTTATTGACTGTTATAATATGTGCATCCGAAGGCTCAAACAGCACAGGTCCGCGTGCAGCCAACATACCAGATCTCAGGATGCAAAATTCAACCCAAAAACCGATTCAGCACATTATTTTTTGTTAATTTTTTAATCTAAAATAAAAATTCATGTATTATTGCAGCAGTAACAATTAAAACTGAATTCCATGGACTTGCAGAACAACAACCAGCACAACGAGCCAGTCGCACTGAACTCCTCGGTTGAAATACCCGCCACATCCCCGGACAGTATTTCCCGGGAACAGCACAGCCGTCTTTTCAAACGCGGTATCCTGTGGCTCGGCACGGGTGTCGCACTCATGGGACTCAGTTTCTGTGTCAACTACTGCCTGTTCCACGCAGAACAGTCTTTCGATATCGTCATGTACACCATGACTACCATAGGCGCTGTCTGTATGACCAAGGGAATGGGCGATATTCTCGGTTTCTGAAGAAATACGCACACCCCGTACCCACTCCGCGCCAGCGCTTTCTGCAGCCTCCCGACAACGAATTTGTCTGATTTTTTCAGCATCTGAAAAAAAAAACTTGCACATAAAAACAAGTTGTTTTATTTTTGTGTTGAATTTCAAAACAAAAATCGTTTCCGGTTTGAATTTTCATCGCCGGAATGTGTTTCACGAAAACATAATCAGTATGGATCTTCAGGTTTTTGAAAGCAAAAAAGGCACGAAAGTGGTAACAGCCTCGGGACTGCACGGCGCACTGAAACTGCCCGTCAGACAATACAGTACCCTGGTACGCCGCTGGATCAAAGACATCTACGAGTTCCCCGACGGAATGCGCAAGCCCCAGCCATACAGGGACTATGCCAAGCGACCGCGACCGGGAGAACCTATTGAAGATTTCTTCATTACCCTGGAACTGGCCAAGCTCATTGCACTGCGAACCAACAGCAAGCAGAAACTGAAGTACGCCCGCCTCCTCGATATCATTGCCGGAAACGGTCAGCTAAACCTTTTTGGACAGGTAGCCGCCTGAATAATGTCTCGCAGCAATATTCAGTCTGTGTCAGGCAACGAGCCACACTGATTCTGCGTATATTTGTGCGAGTACACCATCATCCATATTAACTGATTTTTGATGAAACTGAAACTGCTGTTTCCGCTCGTCCTGCTGTTTGCCGTCAGGCTCTCAGCCCAGCAGGATTGTCATATCTATGACCTCACAGCCAAAGTCGTTGAGTTCGACGACAGCACCTGCCAGTTCTATGTAAAACTGAACTTCTTCCACTCCGGCAACTCCGATTTTTACACAGTTTCAGGAAACGGAACCGGCTACGGCACTTACACCTATGCCCAGGTGCCACTCATTCTCGGTCCGTTTCAGGCCGGAAATGCTCCGCTGACATTTGAGTTTGCCGTACGCGACTCTGTCTACCAGGACTGTTTTGATGTGGCCGGACTGGCGGTGGCTCCGTGTGGCGGCCCCTCCTGCGCGATCAACAACCTGCAGGCCGAGGTTGCAGGCGACTGCAACCCGGCTACCGGAACTTATCCTTTGGTCCTCAATTTTACAGCGGTCAATCCGGGTAACGGCTTCTTTAATGTGGGTACCACCAGCCAGTTCATCGGTACATTCCCGCTCAGCCAGCTGCCATTAACCATCCCGAACTTCCCGGCAAGCGGCAACAACTTCGACGTACTGAAGGTCTGTATCAACGATCACCCCGACTGCTGCGCTGTCACGGAGTTCATGGCGCCCCCATGCGGTGAGGAGCCCTGCGAAATCACCGCCATACAGGTGGAACCCGGCGACTGCAACGGCGACAGTACCTATCATCTCTGGATAAACTTTCAGGTGGTAAATCCTCCGTCCACACAGTTCTCGCTGTGGGGCAACGGAGCCTTTATCGGAAACTACAACCTGAGTCAACTGCCTCTCCATATTCCCAATTTCAACTGGGATGGACAGGGGCCCAACGATTTCATCAAAATATGCATGGCCGGCAGTAACACTGGCGGTACAAGCTGCTGCAAATTCAGGGAGTTTGCTATTCCCGACTGTCTGCTGAACGACGAGCCATGCCATATCTATGACGTCAACGCCATTCGTACAGCCTGTCTGTGCGGACAGTTTTTCGTGGCCGTTACCTTCAACTACGAAAACGCCGGCTCCGGCGGCTTTGATATAGTGGGGAGTGGTATCAACTTCGGCAATTTCCCGTACAGTACCCCACAGCCCGTTTTGCTGGGCCCGCTTCAGGGCAACGGTAATACCTACTACGAGTTCGTGGTGCGCGACCACCAGAACCCGGCCTGCCGCGACTATGCTGAAATGGGAATTGTAGAGTGCGAAACGCCGGTTTCGGATCCCTCAACCGGTCATACCATGGTTATCTCTCCAAATCCTGCTACCGACTGGGTAAGTGTGGTTGTCATTTCAGACCAGCACAGTATATCCGGAGAGGCCACGGCGGCAGTGTATCAGTCAGACGGGCGGCTGGTCAGGGAGGTGACCATACCTGATATGAGCAATTTCCGGCTGCAGGTGTCAAATCTGGCCTCCGGTGTATACCGTCTGTCGGTAACCGGGGCTTCAGGCCGCTACGATGGCAGTTTCACGCGCCAGTAACCAGTTTGCTATTGCCTGATAAAACGGCTGCGGTATAACAACCGGCCCTCTTTATCAAAAGCATTTAACAAGTACAGCCCGGCAGGCAGTCCGTCAACACGGATCCCGTCGGGCTGTATTTTTCGGTGACATGCCGGAGCAGGCAGTTTCTCCCGGAAACATCATAAATATTTACGTACTGAATCTCTTTGTCTGTGTTCCGGGGTAAAAACAGCACGTCTGTTACCGGATTGGGGAAAGAGGCCAGCTCTTCGGTTTCTGGCTGCCCGACTGACGACACAGCACATCCCGGCAGATTGATCATATTCTGGTAGTACTGGGAGATAAACCATTTCATCCTGTTCTTCTGTCCGGGAGTTATGATATTCTTGCAGTATAATCCGCTGTAATTCATGATATTTTCAACCGGTTCGCGGGTAGTACACTCGGCAAATTCGCCGCAGGATGGATCATTCGGGACGCTGTTGGAGTGTGGCTCGGTATCACATACGCGATCACCCTGCGTGGCGCAGTCCGTTTCAGCACATGCTTCACCCTCGAAAGTATGAAGCAGGCCCAGATAGTGACCCACCTCGTGCGTAATCAGCTTGCCGTATTTGTTGAACAAGACGAAGCCTTGCGAGCCGTCAACATCGCAACCCACATAGCGGAATACCATATAGACGCCTCCATAGCCCTGCTGAAAGATGGGAGTTGCGGCGTTGAAGCCACCCCCACCGCTGGTAACACCGAAAAAAGTTTCAAGCCGGTGTGTTATCCAGATGTTGATATAGCGGTCCTGTGGCCAGTGGCTCAGGTCGGCCAGTTGCTTGTAGTTGCCAGTGTTGTCAGTCTTGAAGTTAAAACCCTTAGCGGCATAATCCGGGAAACTGCTGGCATCCACCCGGTTAATACCGGTGGTGGGTGAACCATCGGGAGCCGTACAGGCAAGCCTGAAGAAAATCTCGGAGTTGGCTCCATTGGGTGCAATGGCGATACTGTCGTGAATAGGCCAGGCTCCAAAATCGCGGTTTAGACTAAACAGAGAGCTTTTGATCTGTTCATCTGATATATTCGAGCCGCTGCCAACCGGCTGGCCGAGGTGAATGACATGGAAAACCACCTCGAAAGTATCTGTACCCGCGCTACTGCCGGCAACTGAATGTACAGGACTTTCCAACGCACTGGCGATGGAAACAGCACAGGGCTCGCTGGCTTGCTGACCGAAGAGTGCGGTAGCCGCGGAAAGACATAAAAGTGGGATCCCGGAAATACGGTTCAAAAACATATTGCTCATTTGATTTGGACTGTTCAATCGGGAGCAGGTTTAAAGGCCGTCTCAGGGATTTTTTTTGATGGTGCACCCTACTGCCCGGGTATAATTGGGAAACGGCATTTCTCCGCGAAGCACAGCATTCATGGCATCTTCGGCATAGCGCTTTTTGGCACCCGAGGGCACCTCGGGATTGTCGTCAATAGCACCTATGTAGCGTACCTTGAGTTCCGCATCCAGCAGAAACACGTGGGGTGTACGGGAAGCACCAAACCGGGGGAATACCTTTTGTTCCTCATCAAAAAGATAGGCAAAGGGATATTTTTTTTGTCGGGCACGTATTCTCATTTCATCAAAACTGTCTTCAGGCACAATAGCCGGGCTGTTCGGATTAATAGCAATAACCTGAATACCCCGCGGAGCATACTTGTTGTGCAAATCAATGATGCGCTGTTCGTAAAGTTGTGCGTACGGACAGTGATTACAGGTGAACACAATCAGAAAACCTTTGGGATCCTTGTAATCTGACAGCGACACGAAACGGCCGTCTACGTTCCTCAGGCGGAAATCTTCGGCCACATCACCGATGACATAACCAGCCGGAGACTGGGCAGGTGTGGCACTGATGAGGAAAAACGCGCAAAAAAGGAGAGTGACTTGAAAAATGGGAGCGATTAACTTCATGACTAAACAGATATTAAAAGAAAGAAAAACGATTTTCAAAATGCAATTATTGTCCGGCGAGTTTACTTCCGCAGGTAACCGGGCTTCTGAACCGGGGCGTTTCCGCCTTCAGCGATTCAACAACCTTTCTAAGCTCCTCAACAGAACTGAACGAACCTGTGACAAAAATACGTTGTTTCCCATTTAATACCAATGTTGCCGGCAGAGCCCCGTCCCAAAAGTCATCGAAGGTAGGAATCCAGGTATCCACATCCTGATCAGCAAGTAACACTACCTCTGACTCAAGCGATCTGCTCTTCAGAAAGGGGACGAACTTGCGTTCAAGCTGGCTCTTGAAATCCAGACTGACCAGGATAATCCTGAGATCCTGATCGTCGTACATTCTGTTTAATTCCTCGAAGATGGGTAACTCCTCTACGCAGGGCTTACACCAGGTAGCCCAGAAGTTGATGACCAGCGTTGCATCTTTTTCCCGTTCGATATAGGACTGCAACTGGTCAATGGAGTCGAAGACCACGTAATTTTGCCCAATAGAGGCAGGGGTGGTCAGCGCAAGAATGGCAATGATTAGACAAATCGGTCGAAACCTCATTGGGATGACAGGCTTCATGTTTGAAAGTTATTAAAGAAAACAAATTAAAAAGCACTGGAGCGGGCAACCGGAGCGACAAATATCCAGTTGGCTTCAAAACCCGATTCAGGCCGTTGCAAAAAAAATTTCCGCCGGGATAAACACCCGACGGAAATTTTATAGCTAAAACTATGCCAAAATTTGAATTAAGCTTCTACGCTTTCAGGATGGGCTATGGTATGGTCAACCAGTACCCTTCCGCAGTGTTCACAGGCAATGATACGCTTGTGTACGCCGATTTCCAGTTTGATCTGAGGCGGTACGCGGTTGAAGCAACCTCCGCATGAATTGCGGTCAACCGTTGCTACAGCGATACCATTGCGGTAAGTACGGCGGGTTTTATCGTAAGCATTCAGAAGACGTTCCTCGATACCCTGACGTGCCTTTTCACTCTGTCCGCGGAGTTTGGATTCTTCCGCCTCGGTTTTTTCAATGATACTCTGGAGTTCAATTTTCTTGGCTTCCAGTTCTTTTTGCTTGGCCTCGAACTTGGCTTCTGCAATATTCAATGTTTCTTTCTTGCTGTCGAGTGCGGCCTTGGCTTCTCTTACACGCTTCTCCGAGAGTTGTATGTCGAGCTTGGCAAGTTCAATCTCCTTCTGGAGCGCCTCATATTCGCGGTTGTTTTTTACCTCTTCCAGTTGCTTCTGGTACCTTTTGACATTGGCCTCCGCTTCCTTGGCAGTAGTCTGCATCCTGGCGATATCCTGTTCGCTTTCCTTGAAGGCCACTTTCAGTTTCTTGATGCGCGTGTCGAGGCCCGCCACCTCATCCTCGAGGTCGGCAACCTCCATGGGGAGTTCGCCTTTCAGAATCTGGAGCTCATCTATCTGCGAATCAATCTGCTGCAGATTCCACAGTCTGGTGAGTTTGTCGGCAATGGATATTTCTACTGACATGCTTGAGATGGTGTGTTGTAAAAAGTATTTGGACGCCCTGGACGAGCTAAAAGCCTGATAATCAAAGATAATGCACCGGATTGGTGCGTACCTTGGTCAAATGGAGCGCGAAGGTAGGGTATTTTTCGCTAATTATATCGAATAAAAGCTGAATTGTATATTGTTCGCTTTCAAAATGACCAATATCAGCGACTACCAGCCTGTCTTCCGCATCAAAAAACTCGTGATACTTGAAATCTGCGCTCACAAATGCATCGGCTCCGGCCCGTATGGCGTCGGTCAGCAGGAAACTGCCGGCACCGCCACACACCGCTACCCTTCCAACGCTCCTGCCGAGCAGTCGGGTATGTCTTATACATGGTGCGTTCATGGCATTTCTCACGTGATGAAGAAAATCGGTTTCATCCATCGGCGTGCTCAGGTTTCCCACCAGTCCAGCTCCAGCCTGCTCTTGTCCGGGCCTTGGAAGCAGTATCGTCGTATCCGTCAATCCCAGTTTTTCGGCAATCTTTGAATTGACGCCCCTGAAATAAACGTTATCAAGGTTCGTGTGAATGGCATACACTGCCACCTGTTTCCTGATTGCCCTGATCACGGTGCGCTCCACATAGCTGCTCCCATTGAATCGTTTCAGGCCGCGAAATACAATCGGATGGTGGGCTACCACCATGTTGCATCCAAGCCGCACAGCCTCTTCAATGATTTCCTCCGTGGAGTCAAGACAGAAGAGTATGCCCGTTACAGTGTCGTCGGGATTGCCCACAATGAGCCCCGAATTATCGTAGGATTCCTGCAAGTGCGGGGGAGCCACACTTTCAAGAATTGATGTAATATCCTGTACTTTCATCATTTTGTTGAAGTAAACCATATAACGTGCGAATCTGCCAATTTGTTTCACCACTTGTTTGCCTGTTCAGTGGTAACTTTGCCGCAGATTCAGCCATACTTATGAGAAACAAACTCATCCCGACATTTGCCGTCCTGCTGCCGTTGCTCTGTTGCTTTTCCGGTCAGTTATCGGCACAAACCGACACTTCATCCTTCACCAGGGCCAGTTTTCCGGGAGGGGAACGGGCGTTTTCGCTGTACTGGGACAGAAATTTCGCACCGTCATATAAATTCAGAGTGAATCCGCCGGAAGGTGAAGGACTATTGCGCTTCGATGTGGATGAGCAGGGCAATATCAGCAATATCAAAGTACTGAAATCACTCACACCGGACCTGGACAGGCAGGCTGTGGATGCAGCCGCCAGAATGCCCCGCTGGCAGCCCGCCACGCTCGACGGGAAACCGGTAGCCTCCTCTGTGGAAACATACTATTTTATCCTGCTCGACAGATATGGTTCTCTTTCCATCAAATGGGAAGAAAAAGAGGCCCAGGCTGCCCGGCACGGACTCGCCATGGACCTGTGGGCCGGACTGATGCCGCACACGGGTGATTTTTCCAGGTATATGGGTACTGTCAGGGGCTCGCTGGGTATTGAGTTCAGCTATAGAACAGGACCGTTTTCAGTGGGACTGGGCTGGGATATTCTGGCGGTTTCAAGGGTAAAAGAGGCCTTTTCTCTGAACAACCGGATAGCCAACGAAGGCTATATTGCCACGCCGTTTTATGTGTATGTTCCTCTTCGCTACACGATTGAATCTGCCTCGAAATGGGTTTTTGCTCCCATGATCGCCCCCGGTATTCAGCTTCTCGAGATTAACCAGAGAGGCCCGGGAGGGTCTGGGTCCAATCCGGTGCCTGTGACAGATATCACTGCAACCACGCTGGGCGTGGGCCTTCACGCAGGCAAGCGCGTGTATGTGCGCGAGTACTACAACCCGGTCAAAAACCGGCCGCGTTATGAGTCCACCTATATCGGCATGAGGCTGATGGTAAACCGAATCGGACTGGATGTTCCGAATTCGACCCCGATGAAAGGAACAGCTATCACCATGGCTTTCAGCTTTAACGGCTGGATGCAGCCATTTGCCAAAAAGAAATAGTATGTTTTCAACAACACGTAAAATAGGCATCCTTGGTGGCGGACAACTCGGTAAAATGCTGTGCCTGTCGGCCGCCAACTGGGACTTCAAAACATACATACTGGACCCCACACCCGGGTGTCCGGCCAGTCAGGTATGTACCGGATTCACACAGGGCGACTTCAATAATTACAACGATGTACTGGAGTTCGGAAAAGACAAGGACATCATCACCATCGAAATCGAGCACGTAAATACCGAGGCACTCCGGGAGCTGGAGCGGATGGGTAAGACCGTGCATCCCTCCCCCGCTGCACTGGAAACGATCAAGGACAAGGGAACTCAGAAACTGTTTTACCAGAGTCATGACATTCCTACGGCACCTTTTGAATTGTTTGACAATGAACAGGCTCTGTTACAGGCCGTCACGGAAGGTCGCTGGAAGCTGCCCTTTGTACAAAAGACGCGCACAGCAGGGTATGACGGAAAGGGAGTCGCTGTCCTGCGCACGCCCGCGGACCTGGAGAAAAAACTGCTGACAGGCCCGTGTATAGCCGAGGAACTGGCCGATATGCAGGCTGAAATTGCTGTCATCGCCGCCCGAAACGAACGGGGAGAAGTATCTGTCTTCCCCGCAGTGGAGATGGACTTTCATCCGGAGGCCAATCTGGTGGAGTTTCTGCTCTGTCCGGCGCGTATTTCTCCGCTGCAGGAGGCAGAAGCACAGGCACTGGCAGAAAGAGTAATCCGGTCGTTTGACTGCTGCGGCCTGCTCGCCGTGGAAATGTTTCTGACCAGGTCCGGAGAGATATGGGTGAATGAATCGGCCCCGCGCCCGCACAACAGCGGGCACCATACCATTGACAGTGCCATCACCAGCCAGTTTCAGCAGCATATCAGGGCCATCACTAACCTGCCGCTCGGGTCGGGCGAACAGGTCACAGGTGCTGCTGTGATGCTCAACCTGCTGGGAGAAGAGGGGCACAAGGGCCCCGTTGTGTATCGCGGTGCAGAGGAATGTCTGGCGCTGGAAGGAGTGCATATTCACCTGTACGGCAAGGCGCTTACCTCGCCATTCCGCAAAATGGGCCATGTTACCATTACCGGTGCGGATACAGAAACAGCGATCAAAAAGGCTGATCTGGTGAAAAAATGGCTGAAGGTGGAGGCTGTTCGCGATTAAAAACAGCACATTCGGGGTTTGTACGCTACGAACCAGGTTTGTTTAACCGCAGAGTACCGCAGAGGTAAACGCAGAGTACCGCAGAGGTAAACGCAGAGTACCGCAGAGGTAAACGCAGAGTACCGCAGAGGATCTTTCTCTGCGGTACTCTGCGTAACTCTGCGGTTAAACAAACGAGAGGAGCCTGAATGCCACGGGCGTGATCAAGAGCTTGTTCAGGATTCTCTCCGATTCATCGTCTGACCACGCTTCACCTTACCAGCGTAACCTGCCCCAGCTGTCTTTTGCTCTCGCCACACACACTGATGTCGGCTGAGTACATATATACATCAGAGGGTGCATCCTGTCCGTCCACCCGGCCATCCCAGGGCTGGGTACCGTTGTAAACTGCCTGACCCCAGCGACTGTAAATGGTGATGGACACCAGTTCCACGTTTTTTCCGACCAGGCTGAAAGAATCATTCGACGAGTCGCCATTCGGGGTGAACGCATTGGGCAGATCCACCGTGCAGTCAGGCGGAGTCACCGTGATGGTCACGCTGGCCGAGTCGGCACAGCCTTTACTGCTGACAATCAGCAACTGGTAGGTGGTGGTGCTGTCGGGCATAGCGGTCGGATCGGGGCAATCGGTGCACGACAGTCCTGCCCCCGGCGTCCAGCTGTATGTTCCGGTGCCGGTGCCGGTCAGTTCAATTGACTCACCGGCCTCAATTGTGGTGTCGGCCGGTTCAATCAGGGCATCCGGGGATGGCAGCAGTGTGATGGTAATCGAATCGGTTATGGTACAGTTTCCAAGTACGGCCACTGCCACCAGTACGGCCGATGAATCGCCGGTGAAGGTAGTTGCGGGACTGGTTGAGCTGGCAACCAGATTTTCGGGCGACCATGTCAGGTTGCCGTTGACAGTAGCCTGCAGATCAACGGGAGTACCCGTACAAACCGCCTGATCTTCTCCTGCATCGAGGAACAGGGTGCTCAGCGAGACATTCACTGTATCCGATCCGGCGCCGCAGCCGGGGGTTGTTACCGTGACAGCATACTGGCCGGGTGCCGATACGCTGACAACTTCGGAGGAAGCTCCGTTCGACCAGGAATAAGTGGCTCCGGTGATGCCGGCAGAGAGTTCAGCAGTCTGATTTTCACACAGGGTGATGTCTTCACCAAGATCAACGTTCAGCTGGGTGGAAGTGCCGTCGTTTATGAAAAGAGCGTTGTCGAAATTGGGCAGCCCCACAAAAAACAGCCCGTTATTATTGTATTCGAACACTTTTCTGTTGAGAAAAGGTGCCGAATTAGGACAAACAATTGCCGAAAGCCAGGTCTTGAAAACTTCAAATTCAACTATATATATGTTGCCATCGGGGGCTACCTGCATCTGCCCGAACAAGGCACCCGAGGGAAAAGGCAACTGTTCAAAAATGACTGCACTGCCTGTAATATCCGGAGCGGTCAGGCTGTAATATCCGAAAGAGGAAGTACTCGTGTTAAAAAAGAGCCTTTTGCTGTCGGGCGAAAATTCGAACGAAATAATATCGGTCAGATTCAAACCTGCATCAGTAATGACGCCTGTCTGGTTATCGAACGGCAGTATTCTGTCGGAACTGCACAGCCACTTCCCGTCGGGAGAGCCCTTGATGATACCGCCCGAAATGATGTTGTAAAGCGTTGGCGTTCCAACCCCGGCGGCAGTAACGGGGAATACACTCATACCCGCATTATCACTGTGGGCGATAATCCAGTAGTCTGTACCATTCTGGTGGCGCACGGCGCAGAGTCCCTCGTAGGACGGCACGAGTATCATTTCGTTGTAGTCCACCACGCCGCCGAGACCTCCGTTCTGGGTCATATCCACCTCGAAGAAGGAAAGTCCGCGCCCGAGCGGCTGTCCGGGCACTTCGCCGCCCACGTTGTATTCAACCTCTTCCATGGTAAACAGGTAGTAGCGGTTGGGGGTGCCCGGTCGGGGAATAATCACGGCCGACTGAGCCGAGCTGAAACCGCCGCCCTCGGTATTGCCCATATCGTACATCACATCGTGATTTCTGTTCCAGATTTTTCCGCTGCTTTGTCCGCTCAGTACCGGATCGCGACCACCGCCGTTGGAGTAGAACAACAGATTCCCGTTGGCATCGGCGATCGAGGCACTTCCCTCGAAGGAAAACATGGAACTGGGCGTCGTGATTACAGGAGTGCCCGAATTGAAATCCAGGGCGGCTCCCATACCAAAATGCCATACATTCCCCTCTTTCTGGGCGTGAATGCTGCCTGTGAATACACACAGCAGCAGAGCAATGGTCAGTTTTTTCATACTGTTTATCTGATAATGGTGATGTCACCTGATTTTTGTACAGTTCCGTCGCAGGTATTCATTTCAAGCTGATACGTATATGTGCCTGCGGGCGCGGGCCTGCCCGAGAAGAGGCCGTCCCAGTGCGCCGAGGTATCCTCCGATTCAAACACCAGTTCTCCCCAGCGAGAGTATATACGCAAAAGATATCCTTCCGGACGAATATCTGCTCCAAATATCTGGAAGATATCATTGCCGGTACCCGTTTCACTGCCTGGAGCAAAGATATTGGGAATATAGAACGGGCACGGTTTTTTTACCGTGACGGTGACGGAGTCCGAGTCGGCACATCCATCGGAATCAAGGCCGGTAACTGTATAAATAATTGATTCTTGAGCAATTAAAACCGGATTCGGACAATCCGTACAACTCAGGCCGAAGGATGGTTGCCAGGAATAAGTCTGCGCTCCGGAGGCAATGAGTACCACCGGCTTCCCCTCGGACACTGTTGTATCGGGTACGGCACTGACAGCGGGTGGCGTGAGAACAGTCACAAAGACCTGTGCCGAGTCGGAACATTCGCCGATGGAAACGACCGCTGTGAACACACCGGATTCGTCGGGAACTGTGGCGAGGTTCGGCTTGTCGGAGAGAACCGAGCCGGATTTGTCCAGCCAGGAATAGCTGTTACCTCCGGAGGCCGTCAGAAGTGCGATTGTTCCCTTGCATATTGTTGTATCTGAAGAAACCTCGATATCGGGAGTAGTTCCTTTGGAGGTCACCAGAACAGTATCTCTCAGCAGTCCGCACTCGCTGTTCACCGTCACGGAATACTCACCGGGGACGGTAACAGAAATACCGGGCGTGTTTGCCCCGGTATTCCAGAGTATAGCGCCGGGAATATCGAAGACAGGTTTCAGCAGCAGTGCTTCCCCTGTACATATAGCTGTATCGGCAGGCAGAACAGCCGTTCCTTCGAAACTCTGACAAAGAGTGGTCTCCTGAAGCAGAGTAGCGTTCATTATATCCGTAATATTCTGCTTTACAGTATTTTGTGAAGGCACCAATTCAAAATCGAGTGGTACAGGATTTGATGCAGGAGGCAGGATATTCACCTGAACAGATTTACGACAGCAGGAAAAGAGGGGATTTGCCTTGCTGATGATACCCCGCTGGGCGATACCTGTATTACTGCTGTCTGTAAAGCCACAGAATATCACTTCACCATTTATGAAAATGGCATCGTAACCGTAATCCTGCTCATCCGAACCGAAGGCGATACTGCCAGTGAGATTACCATCGGTAGTCAGGGTGGAAATAATGAGATCCACATCGGTGGGTGGAAAGACCACAGGCGTTGACACTGCTGCCAGTGCCAGCGTGTCATTTCCGATCTTGCCGATAGCGACTGGCGCCATTCCCTGTTCATTATTGATAAGAGTCTGCCCGAGAATGGCACCGTTTGCGTTTAATCGAAGCAGGCATGTTCGACCTGTAGTAACGCTTATATTATCGCTGTACAGGTAAGATACCACCATCATTTCATCATTATCCAGCGGAATACCATCTATTGCAACTTCCTCTTCATCCGGGCGGCTGTACTCTCTGGACCAGATGATGTCGCCATTGTCGGAGCAGCGAACAATGAGAATACCGCGTTTATTGAAGTCATAGGTATCGCCCAACAGGAAGAAGCCGCCCGACTGAACCGGCACAATCCTGTTCAACGCCAGCAGTTCGCCGGCGCTATACATTTTTTCCCAGAGTACCTGACCCGTCGCCGAGAAACGGGCTATCATGACCCGCTGAATGAAGTCGGAAGACAGGCGGCTCATCCCCACCGCCACAACACTTCCGTCCGGCATTTTCTTTGCGTCGAACCAGTCGTCCTGATCTTCCGGATCACCCCAGACGGTCTCGCTTTTGAAGTTGCCGCTGGCGTCGAGCTGCAGTACCGAGGCATCAAAATACTGGTTTAGCCCGTAATTATTGTTAAAAAGTAGAATATCACCATTATCCAGTGAAACCAGCGCCTTCGGTTCGCGGCCGAATCCGGATCTTTTAGTCCAGAGAAGATTACCAGTGGCATCAAAGCCCGATATGAGTGCATAAAAATCGGAGCCGTCTCTGGCGGAGCCAGCGGCCACCCAGCCCTTGTCGGGGCGTGTTCCGAGGGTACTGTACTGGAACAGGGCGTTACCGGAAGAGAACACTTTGGTGAACGTCTGGGCACAGGCGAGGCTTTGGCAGAAAACGAGCGCGAGGGCGAAAAGTAATTTCATATTTTATTGATCAGGTAGAGAATGGAGGCCATCATGAACATCCGGGTTGCCTGTCAAAGTCAAGGGTTGCGTGCACACCCTTGCCAGAAGGTAGCAATCACTACAGAAACAATTACTTTATCGCCTGAAAGTTTACAATACTATACGAATCTAAATAATAAAACGAGAAATGTATGTTTTTATCAAATATCAACTTTTCCAGCCCACCATCTCCATCAATGACGCCGGCCCCTGATGATACGGCCCTTCATCCAGATCTATTTCCACCTCGCGGGTGACGATATCGGACAGTCCTGCAAAATCGCTCCTGAGTTGTTCGTCTGTGAACAGCATGGCCAGATCAGTAGGGCCACCCGACGGCTTGCCGATCTGATTGACAGAAAAACCGACCAGATACAATACACCGCCCTCCCGGAGCAGGGGAATCAGTTTGCTGAAACAGTCGCGGCGGATATCCGGTGGAAGGTGGGTAAATGCGAGCACAATACAGTCTAAACTGTCTTTTTTGCCGGAATAGCCCTGGAACGAGTTGATTTCATAGTGAATCTGTACCCCCCGGGAGGCTGCAAGCTGCATGGCCTTGGCCTTCCCGGCCTCGCTCATATCGAAAGCAGTTACATGCCAGCCTTTTTCGGCTGCATAAACGGCGTTGCGGCCCTCTCCTTCTGCCGGAAAAAGGATATTGCCGGCGGGACGGCTGTCGAGGAAAGCCCTGAACAGTTCGTTGGGTTCGGTACCGTAGGCAAATTCGCGGGAGAGATATCGCTGATTCCAGAATTCAACAGACATAAAGGCAATTGAGCGTGAAGATATGTGACAGCAAAGTTACATCCGGGAATGACGACCGACTGCCTCTGATCAGAACTTATTGCGCAAACGGAGGGCCACATTCACCAGCAGAATCAGAACGGGCACTTCAATCAGCGGACCGATAACAGCAGCAAAGGCTGCGCCGGAGTTGATTCCAAACACAGCAATTGCCACGGCGATACCCAGTTCAAAGTTGTTTCCGGCGGCAGTGAACGCCAGCGAGGTACTTTTGGGATAGTCAGCTCCGGCGCGTTTCGCCAGAAAAAAGGCGCTGAAGAACATAACAACAAAGTACAGTATCAGCGGGATAGCGATTCGGAATACATCCATCGGAATCTGTACGATCAGGCTGCCCTTGTAGCTGAACATCACCGCGATAGTGAAAAGCAATGAGACCAGCGTAACCGGACTGACTGCCGGGATAAATACCTGCTGATACCATTCAGCTCCCCGTGCGCGCAGGAGTACCTTTCTGGAAATATAGCCGGCTGCAAAGGGAATACCGAGATAGATCAGGACACTTTCAGCAATCTGGCCTATACTCACATCCACCTGCACACCCTGCACGCCAAAGAACGGAGGCAGTATGGTGATGAAAAACCAGGCATAAACACTGTAAAAAATCACCTGAAAGATGCTGTTGAATGCCACCAGACCAGCGACGTACTCATTATCGCCCTCTGCCAGTTCATTCCACACAATCACCATGGCGATACAGCGTGCCAGACCAATCATAATGAGGCCCGTCATATAGTCCGGCTTGTCCTGCAGGAAAAATACAGCCAGCAGAAACATCAGTGCAGGGCCAATAATCCAGTTCTGCAGCAGCGACAGACCCAGAATTCGCCTGTTTCTGAATACCGATGGCAGTTCCTCATACCTGACCTTCGCCAGCGGTGGATACATCATCAGAATGAGTCCGATAGCGATGGGAATATTCGTAGTACCGGCCTGAAACCGGCTTATAAACTCCGCAGTGCCCGGTATGAAATAACCCAGTGCGATACCCAGCGCCATGGCACCGAAGATCCAGAGCGTGAGATAGCGATCCAGAAATCCCAGTTTCCGGGTTTGCGTCTGATTTGCTGACTGGTTCATATATTTTTCTCGACAAAATCGCGTGAATATGCCTTGATCAGTTCCCTGACAGCGCGGAAAGAAGCCATGATTTCCTCTTCGGAACCGGTAGCTTTGGCTGGGTCAGGAAAGTTGTAGTGAAACTTCCGGGCGTTGGTGGGGAAGTACGGGCATCGTTCAAGGGCATTGTCGCACACCGTAATCACGAAATCGAAATCAATATCCCTGTATTCGTCCACATGGTTGGAGGTGTGTCCGGAGATATCAATACCATCTTCTTTCATGATAGCGATCGCGCGGGGGTTCACACCGTGCGTTTCCACGCCGGCGCTGTACACCTCTGCGCGGCCATCGGCGAAGTGGCGCAGATAGCCCTCGGCAATCTGGCTCCGGCAGCTGTTTCCGGTACAGAGAACAAGAATTTTCTTCATTGTCAGCAACATTTATGGTCTGTGGCGACATTCAGAAATTCGTTCATCATCCGACTGAATTTACTGAAAGCCTCCTGATTAATACAATAGCAGGATTTGGTTCCTTCGACGGTCCCGCGGATGAGACCAGCCTTCAGGAGCTCTTTAAGATGCTGGGAAACAGTACTTTGTGCCAGCGGCAATACCTCCACGATTTCCCCGCAAATACAACTCTTCCTGGCCGCCAGCTCCTTCAGGATGGCAATTCGGGCGGGATGAGCCAGTGCTTTGGCCAGTTCGGCCAGCTCCTGATCTTCCGCACTGAATCCGGATTTTTTGTTGGTCGTCAAAAGCATACTGTTCATATTCATCGCAAAATTACGATAAATATGAACAGGCAAAAATTTTCCGCAAAAAATTCACAGAAAAAGGGGCGGGAGCGACTACTCTTCGCGGAAAACGGAGGAAACAGCGGCAGCCCGGCGGGCGGGCAGTACAGAGGCGAGGAATCCTATGGCGGTCACAATCAGGATGATGGGCAGAAAGTCGGAAAGACGCATGGATATGGGATAGGAGTCAACGACAAAACCCTGCGGGATGGTGACGATACCCCAGGTTTTCTGGATGACATAAATAATGACAGCCAGCACGATACCGGCGACGAGGCCGATGAACGTGAGCAGCATTCCCTCCAGCAGGAAGACCTTTCGGATCATGTTGTTATCGGCGCCCATACTTTTGAGAACGGAGATATCTTTCTGTTTATCGAGGACAATCATCCACAGGGCGCCCACGGTGTTGAACGCCATGAGCAACAACATCAGACTGGTGATAGCGAAGCCCATCCATTTTTCCAGTTTCATTACCTTGAAAAAGGCTTCATTCTGTTCATAGTGATCTTTGAGCACGAATCCCTCGCCCAGTCTTTTTCCGATCTTTTCCTTGATGGCCGACAAGTCAGCTCCTTTCCTGCATTTGATTTCCAGTGCGGAAACGGTACCCGGACCGGTTTCCAGCAGTTCCCTCACGAAATTAATATTCGTGAGTACATATTCATTGTCATAAGATTGCTGGATGGCAAACGTACCTTTGGGGTACACCAGTCTGGTTTTGAAAGGTTTGTCGAGCGCGCCGGCAGTCTGGTCGGGCATATACACTGTGAGTGGCTCGATGGGATTCTGCACGTTGACCGAGAGTTTGTTTCTCAGTCCGGCGCCCAGAATAGCGCAGTTTCGTTCCTCCTCTTTCAGGGTATAGGAGCCCTCCACCATCACCGTGTCGGAATTGATACCTGTTACCGGAGCGAAGAACTCGTCCACCCCCTTGAGCGCACCGAAATCCTGCGAACCGGCATACTCAAAGAAAGCAATCTCTTCAAGCGTTTCGCTCACAATATAAACGCCGGGGATTGCGCGTATATCTGCCAGCGCAATACTGTCGGCATCGAACGTCTTCCCGCGGGCGGGCGTGACCTTTATTTCGGGGTTGAAATGGCCAAAAAGGCCGGAGAGCAGGTCTTCGAATCCGTTGAAAACAGACAATACGAGCACCAGAGCGGCCGTACCAATCGCCATACCCAGCACCGATATACCGGTGATGATATTGATGGCGTTTGTACTGCGTTTGGCGAACAGGTAACGCCGGGCGATGAGCAGCGAGAAATTCACGGTACAAAAGTCGGGAAAAGATTCGTTACCTCATTGATTAATTAGCCGTTCAATACAGTTGTATCTTTGCGGAGTCATGTATCGCATCATAAATTTCATTTTCATCTTTTTCGGAAGCTGCTGGCAACTGCAGGCACAGCACCCGGGCACCTGGAATATCCTGAACGTGCGTTACCCCCTTAACAGCAAATGGACCGTGTTTTCGGAGGGTCAGATACGCTCGCTTTCGTTCTACAACGACTTTCACTACCACGAACTGGGTGGAGGCGTCATTTACAGACCCTCCCGGCGGATTGCGTTTACCCTGGCCGGAGGTGAATACCTGACTTACAGCGAGGGGGGCAATTTTGTATCGCCTGTCCGGAGCGACGAGTTCAGGGTATGGCCGCAGTTAACCATCAACCAGTCGTTTGGCCGTCTGATACTGGAGCACAGATATCGTTCGGAGTTCCGGTTTGTTACGTCCGGGTTCAGAATGCGTTTCCGCTCGCGGCTGGGCGCCACCCTGCCGCTTAACCGGCGGGAAATGGAACCCGGTACGATATATCTGGGAGCCAGTGAGGAGTTGTTTTTCACCAACAAAGCGCCCTATTTCGAGCGAAACAGGTTTATTCTGCTTGTTGGCAGACAGTTTTCGAAGAGAATTACCATGCATCTGGGGTACGTTCACCAGTTCGACTACCGGATTAACGACGAAACGGGCAGCGATTTTGTACAGGTGAGCCTGCAGACCACACTGGGTCAATAAATCACTCGATTTTCCAGTTAACCGGTTCCAGGCCCTGGCCCGACAGTATCTCGTTGGCGCGCGCGAAATGTCCGCAACCCTGAAAAGCATTCCCGGCGAGGGGCGAGGGGTGAGCCGCCTCCAGAACAAAATGGCGCGCCTGATCAATGAGCGGCTTTTTACTCCGGGCAAAGTTGCCCCACAGCATGAAGACAACCCCTTCTTTTTTATCGGAAATCGTTCGAATCACTGCATCCGTGAATGTTTGCCAGCCAATTTTCTGGTGAGAGGCAGGTTTTCCGGCCTCCACTGTGAGCATGGCATTGAGCATGAGGACACCCTGTTCGGCCCAGCTGCTCAGGTCGCCGTGAGCGGGAATTTCATACCCCAGCTCCGAGCGAATTTCCTTGTAAATATTGACCAGCGATGGAGGTGTTTTTATTCCACGGGGCACCGAAAAACTGAGGCCCATGGCTTCACCGGGATTGTGGTAGGGATCCTGACCCAGAATAACCACCTTCACCTGATCGAAAGGCGTCTTGTTGAAAGCATTGAAAATCAGCGGACCGGGCGGGTAAACCTTGT
>CAIYFY010000373.1 GCA_903925535.1 uncultured Bacteroidota bacterium
CACCACTCCCATACGTTGCCACTCATATCGTATAACCCAAAGTCATTCGGATCATAACTGCCCACCGGTGCAGTATAAACATATCCATCTCTGTAACCATCAAAAATAGTCCAGTTCGGATTTTTTTCTTTTGCTGTTTCATCGGCTACATTGCCACCCTTTTTACCTGCAGGATTGCCATCTCCCCAACTGTAACGGGTATGGCGGGCACCGTTTCCGGCAGCGTACTCCCACTCAGCCTCCGTAGGCAAACGATAGCCAGTAACCCCGGATTGCATTGTGTAACCATACGTCTCATTTCCAGTTATTACCCGGCGCTTGCCCAGACGGTCACTCAGCCAGTTCGCGTAATCTACTGCATCATACCAACTAACTCTCACAACAGGGTGATCACCGCTATTCGGCCACGCAATATAATCTCGGATATCACGATCATCCGACAACGCACAATACAATCCAAACTGATATACCGTAACCTCCGTTGCAGACATACTGTACGACGACAACGTAACACGGTGTACAGGACGCTCCCAATCATCAGAAAGAGTATCAGACTCCGGACTGCCCATACTAAACGTGCCGCCGGGTATGTTAACCATCTTCGGATAATAACGATCGTGAAGAAACTCATATCGCTGCAAATCAAGCTCTCGCATCGCACCATGTAACGTCGCCGTATCTGTGCCCGATAAAAACAGCCGACGACCCGATAACTGGTACGCCGTATCCAGCAAACCCGACGATTGCTCTAATGAACCAGTCTCGCAGTGCCAGTACGATAACTCGAAATACAATGAACTCGCCTCAGACGCAGAGCCTCCGCTCCGAACAGCCAGGCGAGTAGCAAGCAACGCCGTATCGTAATGCATATTCAAAATACCGCCTCTGGCAACCCTCAGACAGGTATTGGCCAACATTTCGGCATTGACAAGCCCCTTGTCAAACGCAGACTGAGCAGTTTCAAGCGCAACAGTCAATTGTCCATCTTCAAGACTGGCATTAATATTATCAAGGTAGGCGGCAGTTACCTCATCAGCCAAAACTTTAAGTTCAAATGCCTGGTTGATTTTAATCAAGGCTTCCCGGCACCGCTGGTCTTTTATATTTTCTGTTGCATTGTTCAATAATGCCCGAACACCAGCCTCATTGGCTTTTTTCAGGGATTCCAGATTTCGCTCCGCTTCATCCTTCGCCGCCCGAGCCAATTCGGTAGCCTTCTGTGCCTCCGCATAATTATCCTCAGCCCGCTTGCGTTGTTCTTCTGTCGCGTTCTTCTCCTTCTTTACCTGCTCTAGTGCAACAAGCGCACGCGCCTCTTCTTTTTTGGCCAATTCAAGGTTTGCTTTTGCTTCTTCCGATTTTTCTTCTGCGAGTCGGCGCTGCTCCAGGGCTTGTCTGGCATTGATGTCGGCTATATCTCGCTGCTCCGCCGCCAAACGGGCGCTGTTATCAGCAGCCTTTTGGGCCGTCTCGGCTTTGCCCTTTTCCAAATAGGCATATCGCGCCAGTCCCAACCCCAGCACCGCCGCCACAACCGACAGTACAGCAATAATGGTGCGATAGCGTGTTTTTTGTTTTTGTCTTTCCTCCCTGGCGATGGCTTCTTTGCGCTGTTCTTCCTGCTTATCCGCTTCCAGCTCACTCCCCTCCAAAAACGCCATATTCCGCTTGAAGGCATCTTTGTGTTGATCCCAGTCGTGGAGGGGCTGCACTTCCGGGTGGTAGCGGCTGGCCCACCAGTAATTGACGTGTTCGCGGTTTCTCCATTCGGTGAGGTTTTGCAGCATGGCGCCTGTGAGCCACGTGAGTTGACCGTCGTCTCTGTACTGCCTGTCTTGGTGCAGTCTGCCGTACTGCCGGGCATTGGCGGCTTCTTCTTTGGCCCACTGGTTCAGTTTGCTCCAGTTCCGGATCAGGCTTTCGTGGGAGATATCGAGCATACTGTCGTCCTGCAGCGTTACGCCGGGCGGCGGCATCAGGAACGACGTATCCATCTGCCTGAACTTGTCAATCACCACATCCACTTCGCCGCGGCTGGCAGACACCGACTCGCAAACGCCGTATATTTCCTCCATACGGGTGGGTCGCCGGCCGCCCTTGTCGCCGGTACTGAGGTCGGTGATACGCTGGAAGATCAGACGGGCTATTTCTTGTTGCTGCGGGTCGAGGCTGCCGAGCAATTCGTCGGCGTGGTTGCCGAGGGCCTTTTCCATACCGCCCACTGCTTCGTAATCGGCGTGACTGACGGGCTCTGTGGTTTCCCGCGCCTGCCAGTGCCTGTACGTGCGCATGAGCGCGTGCTGCAGAACAGGCAGCTGATCCATGTTGTCGCCCACCTCCCGCACGAGGCGGTTGGCGAGAGCGCCATCAAGGGGAGCGCCCACCACGGCGAGCGGACCTGCCACAGCGCGGCGCACATTTTCTCCCGTCAGGCGTGGCACCAGATACTGGCCCTCGTTGATGATCTCGGGCAGTCCGCGGTACCGCACGCACTCGCCGAGAAACTCCGAGCGCATCGTGATTACCACATATATATGTGTATCCGGCTGCCGCACGGCCGTGAGCAGCAGATCCACAAAGTGCGCCGCTTCGCCGGACGGGATATCGGCATGAAAGCGGAACAGCTCCTCGAACTGGTCAATAATCAGCAGGGTTTTGTCGTGTTTCCCGGTACCCTCCTCCACCTCCAGCAGTCCGAAAGAACTGTCTTTAAGCACAGGCAGCAGTTTCGACACTTCCGGTTCAATTACCTCCCGGGCAGTATTCTTCAGCCTGGCGCTGGCGAGTGCGGCGGCGAGGTTGTCGAGCGGGCTCGCGCCGGGTCGGCAGAGCACAATTTTCCAGTCGGATACCTGCTCTTGCCGGCGGCCCCGGTGCAGGGCGGGAATCAGTCCGGCCCGTACGAGCGACGACTTGCCGCCGCCCGAGTTGCCCAGCACCCCGAGGAAGTGCGTCTTCATCAGGCGCTGAATCAGGTCTTCTGCTTGTCCGTCTCGGCCAAAAAACAGGTGCGCCTCGGCTGTGCGGAAGGGGCGCAGTCCGGGAAAGGGGTTCTGCAGGGTTTCCGCTTCGCCGATAATCTCCATGCCCTGACCCTCTTTTTGCAGGTCGAGGTAGTATTCATCTATCTGGTAGTGTATGTTTTCACGCATGGCCGGTATTTTTCAGAAATTGAACAATAAGATCCTGGAATCCTGGCTTTGTGCAGTCAATCACCATGAATTCGTGACTTCGCACCTCCCTGAGTCGCTGGCCGGCATCGGGGTCGGTCACACAAATAGCCATCAGGCCGGGTACAGTTTTTTCCGTTCTGAGCTTGAGCAGTTCAATTTTGACAGAATTGCACCACGCGGTGGTACCATTCCGGAGCAAGACAATAGCGCGTCCGCTCTGCAGCCAAAATCTTTTGAAATAGTCATCGGGATCCACCAGCGGATCATCCTCTCTGAAGACAGGGCGCAGCACATCGTATTTCTGGTTAAAAATGACGTCGTCAATTTTGTCGTGCAGCTCATCACCGCGGTCGCGGCGGTCGTGTATATAAAAGGCAAGCCGGGCACCTGCAGGCGGTGGCGGGACAGGTTTGGGGGTATCTATCAGGTCGCGCAGAAAATCGCGAATTGTTTTTACTTCAAACCCGACCAGCAGCACACGTTCATTGGCCTGTGCATCTTTTTCTGTTTCCCGGATGAAATCCTGTTGCGAGGTAGCACAGTCTTCAGTCGGCTGAGCGGCCACCAGTACCCTGAAATCCGGCCGGCTTCGGGTTTCCTCCAGCGCGAGCCGGTACTGCAGGTGTGCGACGGGCACGCCGGTATCCGTTGTCTTGGCTCCTTCCACATCATCAAAGACCAGCACGGCGCAGTCCGATTGCTTCAGTTGTTGCTGAATAAACTCCCGGAGTTCCGCTTCTGACTTGTTTCTGGGAAAATCTGCGGCGTTGGGAGCGCTGTCTGGTAGTATTCGGTGCTTAAACTTGCCGTATTTTTGCTGTTTCTCCCATTCTCTGAACAGACCCTCGCGCAGTGCGCGCGCGGGAGCGCCCTCAGTTCCGAAGGCATAACCGAGGAAAATCGCAGGGGTGGCCGGGGGTTGGATTTCCCCTTCGGTAGTATCATCGGGCGGACTGGCCAATACTTCCAGCTTCCCGATCAACTGGTGAACATCCTTGGAAAACCTGGCCACTTCCTTCCTGAAATCGGCATGATCGGGTTGTAGCGGCAGCAGATCGCGGTAAAAATCCTTGTATAGAATTTCTTTCCCTTCGAGAAAATCCATGATGGTTTTCACCTCGGAGGCCCAGGCGGATTCGGGCTCATACTCTTCATAGGGCATGAATTTCAGAGGGACAATACGGCTGCTGTTGTCGAGAACGAGCCTTTTTTTATGTTTTTCCATAAAATACAGGAACTCCTTCCGGCACCATTCGCTGGACAGATATACGGGCGATAGTACGGGAATAAAGAGCAGCGACTGGTCTAGAGCGGCGGTAATTTTACCGTTCAGCGTGTCACCAGCCCTCAGATCCCCCTTGTCGAGGAAAATCTTTGGTTTTCGTCCTACTCTGGAAAAGTAATCATCCGTGAGGCGCTCGCAGAAGGTGTGTACCCAGTTGTCGTGTGCGCGGTTATTGTCATGTGAGTAACTGATAAAGATATCGTATTCCATTGATTCAACTGTTAATATTGAAGCGATTGGTATTTTGGAGCAAATGTAATTCTTGTTTTTCGGAAAAGCATATTAAATTACACTATATTTGACCCCGCATATCATTCACCAAAATCAAATTAAATATGGCTACCATACCCGCTCCACTGATAAATCAGAAATATCCCGTCCGCTACGACGGCAGTGAACTCACCCTGAAAGTACACATCGGCAACGGACAGATGAGTGAGGGCCGGTATTATGTCAGGCCGAACATGAAGTCGCCCGATACGCTGAATGGCCAGATTGAGTCGGGCAAGCTCATCGCTCTGGGCAAGGACACCGACCTGCACGGGCAGCGGCTGTCCATTCTGGTAACGGTAGCCGCCGCAAACGGCAAGGACACACAGGTACAATTCATTCTGTCGGGCGGACTGAATGATTTCAATTTCACGCTGAAGACAGAAGCCGGCAACCAGGGCGATGTGGTTGTTTATGAAGCCTATTTCCGTTTCACCAAATCCTGATATATACCATGAAAAAGATAATTCTGACCTGTATTCTCTCCGGACTGGCAGGGGGGTACCTCCTTGCGCAGGACGAGTGTACGCTGGAGTTGCTGGCAGCACCCGCCACGCCGGCCGCCACCATGCTCGGATTTTCACCCGCTGAAATTGACAAACCGCGCGATGTGTCCGACTTCCTGGTTTCGGTGGCCAACAGCGGAGCGCTGAGCCAGCTGCCTTCCAACTACGCCGTGGAAATCGCTCCGGCCTGGCTGTTTGCCGGCAACAAAATCAGTTACACGTCCTTTTCGGGGAACAAGGTAACCGACAATATATGGCAGGGGCTTACCCTTTCGGCCGCAGTGAGGAGCAATGATATTGACACGTTCACGCAGATGGCGTTCGGAGTGAAAACGAGTCTGCTGCGCGGCCGCGGATACTCGAGGGATGTAGTACAGCGGCTGGCACTCGCACAGGCGGCGCTGCGGGATTTCACCGATACGCTCAATTACCGCCTGAAAAACGACGAGCGGTACAATCAGCTGCTTGATGACGGTCTGAATGAAGAGGCCGAAGCTTACCGGAAAAAGTTTTTCAACAATTTCAATTCCGAGAAAACGGAGATGCTGGAAGAACAACTGCACGACATCCGGCTGACCCGTACGGGTTTCAAACTGGATCTGACAGCGGGTATTGTGCAGGATTTCCCCGGAGGCCGCTTTGAGCAGCGGTCGGTTTCGCGCGCGGGCGTGTGGCTGAGCGGGGGTTACGAGGGTGAAAAAGGCATTTCTTTCCTCTTTATGACCAGGTACCTGCACTCGGCAGGTTATCTGGAAGAAGCGTACAGCACGTTTGACGGCGGTGCCAGATTTATTTATGCGCCTGCCGAGAGCAAGTTCACGGCCAGCGGGGAAGCGATATACCGCAAGCCCCTGCAATCCGAAGCGCTGCCTGCCAGCTGGCGGGCCACACTCAATGTGGAGTATAAATTCAGGCCGGCCATGTCGCTCAATTTCTCCTGGGGCAGAAATTTCGACGGCGTAGTGACACGCAATGGCAATGTGATAGCGGTACTTTCGGTATTCAGTTCCTTTGGCAACAAACGAAAGATCAGTTAGAGCTTGTTCAGGAATCTCTCGCCGAGTCAAAAACGACTCATTTTTCGCCATTTTTCACCTTTTTTCAGTTACGTAGCACCGGCTATGCGCCTTCAAAAACGCAAAAACTGACAAAAAATCAGCCTGTTTTTGCCAACGGCAGAGAATCCTGAACAAGCTCTAGAGCTTCACACCCACTCAAACTCCACCACCTGCTCCACGCCCTCGGCAAGGCTGAACGCCACCGGACAGGTGTGCGCGGCCGTTTCAAGAATTTTCCGCTGCCGCTCGTCGAGCTGACTGCCGGGTACCTCCAGCCTGATCTCCACGCGGGCAATGCGGCGCGGGTCGGAGGCCATGATTTTATTGATGGATGCGCTGGCACCGTCTATGTTCAGTCCGTGGTTCCGGGCGCTGATACCCATGATGGTGAGCATACAGCTCGCCAGGGAGGCAGCGCACAGGTCGGTCGGAGAAAATGCCTCTCCCTTGCCGTGGTTGTCGGTCGGAGCATCCGTGATAATCCGGGCGCCGGAACGCAGGTGTACCGCTTCTGTACGGAGATCGCCGAGGTAGGTTGTTTTGATCATAGTGAGAGGGTATGGGGGTGGGTGAAGGGTATGGGGTGCAAAAATGAGGTATTTTGGACTTTTGTTGTGCTTTTTCGGGGGTAAATTCAGGCAAGTTTGTCTCGTTTTTTCAGTACGAAGACATTTGCCCCGGACAGATTTTCATACGGCACGAACCGGTACAGGAATCTGCGCTGATGCAGCAGTACCTGCACACAACGGTCTGAGTCAGCAGGTATATTTTGATACCACAGGTGTATCCAGAATACCTTTTTTCTTGCTGACAAATGATTTTATATGCTGCGAACCCGTTTTGTTTAACCGCAGAGTTTCGCAGAGTACGACGCAGAGTTTCGCAGAGTTATACAGAGTACGACGCAGAGTTACACAGAGTACGAAACAGAGTTTCGCAGAGTACGACGCAGAGTTACACAGAGAAAGATAACTCTGCGAAACTCTGCGGTTACCTCTGCGTACCTTTGCGGTTAAATAAAACCGGAAATCCCGAGCGGTGACCCTGAAACCCCGCAAAAAAACAAGGTGGTAGTCGGGAGTTTACAATCGAAAGAAAGAATCCAACCGTTCACTCCAGACAAATACCTCGTTTTACTTCGGCGTTCGATATTCAATATTTTCCCCAAAAATCCAGAAACATTCCCCCCCTGTATCTTGTTTCTGAAGAACCCCAAGCCCTTCACCCAATACCCTCTTTCTTTGCGTTTCAAGCGCTACACTTATGAATGTTTCCGATTTACTGCACCGCGCCCTGCGCCTCGAATGGCTGACTCCGGAAGAAGGTGTCTTTCTTTTTGAAAATGCCGCAACGGCCGAGCTGATGTACGTGGGCAACGCCCTGCGGCAGCACCATGTGCCTGGCGACGTGGTCACGTGGATAATTGACCGCAACTCGAACACGACGAATGTGTGCATTGCCAACTGCAAGTTCTGCAATTTTTACCGCCGGCCCGGCCATGAGGAGTCGTATATCACTTCCATGGAGGAGTACCGGGTAAAAATTGAAGAAACTTTCCGGTTTGGCGGCGAACAACTGCTGCTGCAGGGCGGACACCATCCCGATCTGGGACTGGCCTACTACTCCGACCTGTTCATGCAACTGAAGTCGGAGTTCCCGAACCTGAAGCTGCACGCGCTGGGCCCGCCCGAGATAGCGCACGTGGCCAAGCTGGAGGGCATGAGCCATTACGATGTGCTGAAGGCACTGAAGGAGTCGGGACTTGATTCGCTGCCCGGAGCGGGTGCCGAGATACTGAGCGACCGGGTGCGCAGGCTCATTTCCAAGGGCAAGTGCGGCGGCGAGGAGTGGCTCAACGTCATGCGGGCAGCCCACCAGCTTCGCCTGACCACCTCGGCTACCATGATGTTCGGCCATATAGAAACCAATCTGGAGCGGATGGAGCACTTCGCGGCTATCCGGCAGGTACAAAGCGAAAAGCCGGCCGACGCAAAGGGCTTTCTGGCATTCATCCCGTGGCCGTTTCAGGACGAAGACACGATTCTGCGGAAAATCAAGCGCGCGCGCAATGCGGTCACGGGCGACGAGTAC
>CAIYFY010000374.1 GCA_903925535.1 uncultured Bacteroidota bacterium
GATCTCTTCAAAATGTACGGCGCTTTTCTCCGGTTCGAGATGGCCATCAGAAAAATGGCGCTCTTCTTCCGGGAAAACCTGATCTGGGAGTGCAAAATTTCTTCCGGTGTGGACGAAGCGCTCTTCCAGCCCGATATCAGCGCAGACCTGTCCAGGTTCCGCTCAACGCAGGGGCTCAGCGATGACAGTCACCCGGTTTTTCGCGAATTCGATCTGGTTATCCCCATCATGCACAAAAATACCGCCATCGCCTACGCCTTTCTCGGCGGATTCCGCGATGAGGATGATGTGTACAGCAAAGTGCAATTTGTAACTACAATCACCAATATCATCGCTGTTGCTATCGAAAACAAACGCCTGTTCAAAAGTCAGGTGCAACAGCAGATTGTCAACCGTGAGGTAGAACTGGCAGCAGAAATCCAGCGCGCACTTGTGCCGGGAAGGATGCCGTCCAGCAAAGGCTATCAGTTGTCGGGTATCTACCGGCCTCACTTCGCCGTTGGTGGCGACTATTATGATGTTGTCGAATTCCCGGATGGACAGATTGCCTTCTGTATCGCCGATATCACCGGAAAGGGTGTGTCCGCAGCCCTGCTTATGGCCAACTTTCAGGCCAACTTCAGGGCACTCGTGTCACGACGACCAGCCCTCGAAGAACTGGTACGCGAAATGAATGAAGCCGTATTCCGCGTTACTCAGGGCGACAAGTTCATTACTTTCTTCGTGGCCCGGTATGATACCGCTGCCCGAACGCTTCACTACGTCAATGCCGGTCATATACCCCCATTCATGATTATGAACGGGGTAATAACAACGCTCAGAAATGGCGCCACTTCTCTCGGATGGCTCCCCGAACTGCCCTTCCTCGAAATAGGTGAAGTGAAAATTTCTGATCAGGCGCTTATTTTTACTTTCACCGACGGGCTCACGGAAGCAAGAAATTCGCACGGCGACGAATTTGGCGAGGAAAGACTGGCCACCTTCCTCAGAGAACACGAAAATGACGATCCGGAAACACTCAATTCCAGACTGATTCAGCACGTAGAGCTGTTCCGCGGTCGTGAACCATGGCCCGACGATATCACTCTCCTAACCTGCAAATTGTTCTGACCAGACTGATATGAAACACGAAGAACCTTTCCTCGCTACGGTAAACGGGCAACATGAATTTAATATCTCCCCCGAAAACGCACTTAACCTGGATGTGGTCGCAGAAGCTGATGGCGTACTCCACGTTATTATGAATAACAGGGCCTTCAGGGCTGAAATAATCAGCGCCGACGACGCCAGCCACCTCTTCGTAGTCAAAATTGACGGAAACGAATATACTGTAAATATAGCCGATAAATATGACCGCCTCGTAAGTCAGCTCGGACTGAAAATCGGCGGCCATCAGAAAGCCAATCAAATCAAGGCCCCTATGCCGGGTCTGGTGCTCAACGTACTCGTGGAAGCTGGCCAGGAAGTATCAAAAGGCGATGCGCTCCTCATACTGGAAGCAATGAAAATGGAGAATGTCATCAAGGCTTCCGGCGACGGGAAAGTCAGGGCCGTGAAAGTCAATAAAGGAGACGCCGTGGACAAGGGGCTCCTGCTTGTTGAAATGGAATAATCTATCCCTCGCTCCATCGCCTGACCCTGTAGTCTGTCCGGTCGTGACTGTCGTTACCGCCGTAAATAACCGTTCTCGATTTCACTTTACCCCCGGCTATCTCTGAAAAATAATTCATGCCGCTCAGAAGTTTGGGTAAAATGGTCTGCGTGGACTTCACCTCGAATATATCGAAACCACCAGCGCGTCTGGTGAGCAAATCAATTTCGTGCCCGTGTGAGTCTCTCCAAAACCAGTAATCTCGCAAGAGATACTGATGGTGATTTTTTTTCACCAAATCGGCAATTACCAGATTTTCAAATAAACTGCCCGTCAGTACATGATCATCCAGATCTTGCCGGTCCCTCAGGCCCAAAAGAAAGCATACCAACCCTGTATCGTAAAAATACAGTTTGGGTGTTTTCACAATACGCTTGCTGAAGTTTTCGTAGTAGGGTGGCAGCAGAAACAGAATATAGCTACTTTCAAGTATGGAAATCCAGGCTCTGGCTGTTGGTTGTGAAATACCACATTCCAGGGAAAGATTACTCAGATTGAGCAATTGTCCTGTACGGGCTGCACAAAGTCCCAAAAAATTCCGGAACAAACGCATGTCGTGAACTCTCGTCAAGGCACTAACATCCCGGTCGAGGTAAGTCTGCAGATAGTTATTGTAGAAAACAGGTGGTTCAATACCCCTGTCGTAAACTGCCGGATAAAAACCACTTAAAATCAGGGATTTCCAATCGGTAGTAGAAATCCCGGCAGTACCAAGTTCCTGTGAATCAAGTGGTAACAGCCTGCAAATGGCAACCCGGCCGGCAAGACTCTGGGTTAGCTGATCCAGAAGATGAAAATTCTGAGCCCCGGACAGTATGTACTGTCCCATCTGACCGTCTGTATCCACTTTGGTCTGGAGATATGAAAAGAGCTCCGGAACACGCTGTACCTCGTCTATTATCACACGGGAATCATATCTGGCTAAAAAACCGTTTGGATCTCTTTCTGCAAAATAACGGTTATCTGTATTCTCCAGTGATACATAACGATAACCCGGTAACATGTTCTTTAGTAGCGTAGTTTTACCCGACTGACGCGGCCCCGTGACAGCCAATACGGGATATTTTGAAATCAAAGACTGTATCACCCCCTCTATTACTCTCGGGAAATATGCCATTTTTTTACAATTTTAAAGTACAAATATCGTATTTTTTGAATTTGCACAAAAAATTTTTTCAATTTACACAAACAAGCGGAATACAACTGGCATCAGCAGAAATATCAGACTAAATAGCACACAGGATTCGTTAACTATTAAAACTTGCCTTATGAAAATATTGCCTGTACTGCTTTTGCCGCTTTTTTGCCTGACTACTCCCGTGTGCGCGCAAGCGCCTGTAACAGTACCCTTGCCTGTCCTGTTTCCTGTTCAGCAAACAGTTTATATGTCGCCCGCCGGTTCTGATACCGCCACCGGCGACAGTCTAAACCCCGTGGCTACCTTCACCGGAGCCATGAACCGGCTTGCCGCCTGGTCAGCCGGACAGCAGGGTGAACTCTACACGGAGGTTGTGCTTTTTTCCGGATATTACACTTCGCCACTTGTACAGCCCTGGGGACAATTCCAGTTGCCCGGACGACAACTGAACGTCTCTGTCAGGGGGAAAGGAACTGTCATGCTTGACGGAGTCAACGCAACAATTTCTTCCGGGCAAGGCATGGTTCACCTGCTCGGTAGTCATATCAGGGTAGCCAACCTGAATATTCTGTACAGCCCGGGCAACGGTGTCCGGTTCGGCTATGACGCCAACGGAAATGTCTCTAATCCGCATGATGTCCTTGTTGAAGATGTGACTGTGCGCCAAACCGCCGGACACGGTATTCTGCTCGGGATAAACCCGATCAAAAACTCCGATCCATTTTCTCTGCACCCGCCAGGCGAACGGTATGCAGTCAGAAACTGTACGGTATCAGAAGCTGTTAACTTCAATCAGCCACAGCCTCAGTGGGGCTCTGCCGTCAAGTTTCACAACGTCAGGTACGGACTGGCCGAAAACTGCCATATCCACGATAACAGCGGAGAGGGCATTGACGTGGATCTGGGCGAACAGATTATCATACGCGCCAATACGCTGCACGACAACTACGCCAATATATACATAGACAAAGGTGTTGGTATTCGAATAGAAGGCAATCACATCCACAATGATTACCGGAAGGTCCCCGGCATCCTGCTTGGTATCGAGGCATTTACAGGACTGCTAACCGATCACTACATTAAGGATGTGGCGATACAAAACAACATTATCCTGAATACCACTACAGGCATCAGTCTCTGGCAAGGCATCTACAGTTTCCTGCAAAAGGGCATTTTCTCGGGCATTGATATCAGGCACAATACTATTATAGGGCAACGTGGCCAAAAAGCTGCTATCGGATTTTCCTATGAAACTTTTCTCGGCAACCCCGTACCCAATGTTGTTTTTTCCGACCTGCGTATCTATGGAAATATCCTGAGTGCCCATCCAGACAGCCTGAACAACGGGCGCCTCCTCACGTCACCGCTCAATCCGCAGCCCGGTTTGCAGGCATCGTACAATATGTGGAACCTGCCACCCGGCCCCGGCTTCAATCAGAGCACTGATCAGTCGAATCCGCAGTTGCCAGACCGGGCACCTGCCACAGATACATTATCGTTCCGTCCGGGTCAGGCTAACCCTGCTTTTCTGTTCGCAGTGCCGGCATCTGCGGATATTCCGGATGATTTGCTCGGTATGGCCAGAAATATCCCGCACACGAATGCCGGCGCACTGGAGGCAGCAGCCAGTTCATCCTCCGATGAGCGGGAAGTATCCGTACGAATTTATCCGAATCCCGCCACCAGCCAGCTTCGGGTGAGCGGGCTACCCGATGGACCTGCTTTTTACAAGATTGTCAGTGCAGACGGAAAGATCGCACAAAGCGGAACTACCTGTTATTACGAAAACGAATCAAATATCCCGTTGATCCTGGAACAATCGGGTATTTACCTGCTCATATTGCACTCATCCGGAGGGTATAAAACTGTCTGTTTCCAGTTTATAAACAACTGACGCCTCCAACGAGAACCTGCTTTTTGCAGGGGTTTCAACCAGGATTACTGTGATTAACCTGATTTTGTTTAACCGCGGAGTTACGCAGAGGTAACCGCAGAGAAAGATTCTGCGGCTACCTCTGCGGTTGAACAAACCTGGTTTGTAGCCTGCAAATCAATTTGCGGCAGAATATATCGGTAAAAAGTGTTTTGAATAAACCCGTAGTATCAAGGGCTCAGGTCGCTGTATTCCACAACTGCAAGCGCCTCTGCATCAACTCAGATTGGGAGAGCCCCGAAATAGTCTCAGTACCCCGGAAACCTGATAAACACAACAGTTTTCAACTCTGACTCAAGGACCGGTTTTTTGAGATATACATAGGTGGATATTCCGTTCATCCGGATGAATAAACCTTTGTCGGGCAGATTGGAGTCATTAATCTTGGTAAAGATCGTCTCGTCGAGCCGGCGATCAGAAAGTGCTCGTCCATCCTCCTGCATGATCGTGTAAAATGATGTACTCACTTCATAGCTATACGCCATACTGCTGAACGACGGTGTGACACCCCCGGGGCCGACGCCCATCACAGGGCCTCCACCGCCATAGGATTCGACGGTAAACCCACCCAGCCCGATCAATAGATCACCCTGACTCTTTTTGACATAGACGAAAGGATAGAGGGGTCCCATTCTCCGAATCAATTTTTCGGCAGTTTTTATTTTGCGGTTCGTCAAAAAGCCGGGAAAATTCACCCTGCTTCTCAACAGTGTAAGGGTATCCTCACCAGAAATTGATTTGTCGAACAGAGTAGATCCGTCGGAAAGACTGCTCACTTTGAGGCCAAACCTGGATTGATCAAAATAGACCTGAAACAGTTTATCTTCATATATATAACCTCCGCCACTGTCCTGGGTGTACTCTCCGAGTGTCGGATAAGGTACCTCCTTGTAAGCGACCGTATTCGAGGGAAGATCAATCTCGGTGTATTTGAACACAGGTTTGTCGCTGGAGAACACGCTGGGCGATTTATCGCGTACGAAATAGAGCTTCCCCTGATCGGCAAATATTTTATCGGGATTGATTGCCTTGTCAGGCCAAAGATCCGAGTCCTTTTTTACAAGCAACGGGTCGTACTTCTTCGCGGAGAAATACTCCGGCATTCCGGTGAAAGTTTTGCGTTCCAACCCCTGCCCGGCCCTGGTATATACATGTAACCTGCAATCTTTTTTACTAATCCGCTCCCTGGAAAGGATCAGTGCTTTATCGGCCATTTCTATCCCCCCGATAACCTCTTCCTGTTCCGGGATAGCGTGTAACAGCCGGAGCGTACTTTTCAGCGTGTTCCTGTCAGTTGAAACTTCATAGATATTCACTGATTCACCCTTGAAGTAAACATGATATCCATTTTCATCGGATACAGCACACAGCCGCTCAAATGACTTGTCACCGCCAATCACAGGTAGTTCCTGAACCGGATGCTGTTTAGAAATCTGCCCCTGAGGGTCCAGCTGAGCTATCTGACACACGAAAGAACCGGAGGTTCTTCTGTTGCTGTAAAGAAATATGCAGTGTCCGCCGTTGCCGTCGGGAAAAACAACCGGCAATCTGAGATCACCGGGGATTTCAGGTGTGATAATCTGCGCAGACGCGGTGGTTATCGGAACAAGCAGCAGAGAAAAGAGTAGTAACTTGTACATGATATAACAAAAAAATTCCGGGCTACTGTAAACAGAGGCCCGGAATAAAGTGTGGAACAATGCAGGATTTAAGCCTGCTCTTCCTTGTTTTCTTCAGCAGCCGGCGTTTCAGCTGGCGCTTCAGCAACGGGATCAGCAGCCTCGACTACTGATTCTGTTACCTCATCAGCGACCGGGAGAGCTGCAGAAGTTTCTTCAGCAGCCACAGCAGCAGAAGCAGCAGATTTGCGACTTCCGCGGCGAGTACGCTTGGCGCGCTTCTCTTTGCCTGCGTTGGGCTGGTATGTTTCGTTGAAATCAACAAATTCAATCATCGCTGTTTCAGCACCGTCACCACGGCGGAAACCCATTTTGATTACGCGTACATAACCACCCGGACGATCACCAACCTTTTCAGCGATAGGGCCGAAGAGTTCAGTGACAGCTTCCTTATTGGTGAGGTAAGAGAAGACAATACGACGCTGGTGCGTGGTATTTTCCTTTGCTTTTGTTACCAGTGGCTCAATGTAAAGACGCAGTGCCTTTGCTTTTGCCAGCGTAGTCACAATACGCTTGTGTTCGATGAGTGCGATAGCCAGGTTGGCCAGAAGAGCACGACGGTGAGAGGCCGTGCGTCCGAGATTGTTGATTTTATCTCCGTGTCTCATGTGTGAAAGACCTGTATTGCAGGTGGTAGCACCGGGGCAGCCAGAGGCGCTCGACAGTTACCACACTTGGTGAAAAAATGAATTATTCTTCTTCGAGTTTGTACTTGGCAAGATCCATTCCGAAAGTCAGATTCTTCTCCTGAAGGAGCTCTTCGATCTCCACCAGAGAACGATTCCAGCGCACTTCGGCGACAGGCATCAGACTATTCTCGGCTTTCCAGAGTTCGGCGGCACGACGTTCGCGCTGCTCCTCCGGAGTCGAGCCCTTGTTCCATACGGGTGCACGAAAGGACTTGTTGCGGAATTCCCGCAGGAAACTGGTTCCGGCAGCACGACCTCCGAGATCCACTCCCAGGACGGC